>DASXYS010000200.1:0-21172 GCA_036502365.1 Amycolatopsis sp. | reverse complement strand
GGGTCCGGCTTGCTCTGCATGCAGCCGAGGCCCAGCGGGTCGCTCTCCCGCAACGGGTTGGGCACGTAGGCGACCGGGTTGGGCGCCGGGGCCAGGCCGAGCGGGTCCTGGCTGAGGTAGCGGCCGGTGCCGGGGTCGTAGTAGCGGAAGACGTTGTAGTGCAGGCCCGTCTCGTCGTCGGCGTACTGGCCCGGGAACCGCAGCGGGGTGGACCCGGCCGACGCGGGCGCCGGCCGGGCGCGGCCCCACAACGAGGCCGATCCGTGCCAGGCCACCGCGCCGCGCTCGTCGATCAGGTCGACCGGGGTGCCGATCTGGTCGGTGAGGAACGAGAAGTACCGGACCCCCGTGCCGAGGTGCTCGGTCTGCGCGACCGGCTGCGCCGTGCCGGGGCGGTGGTCCCAGGTGAGCACCAGCGGGTGCCCGTCGGGCCCGCGGCGCACCTGCTCGACCAGCAGCTGCCCGCTCCAGGTGAACCGGGTCTCCTCGGCCACCACCGGCCCGTCCGGGCCGGGCACCAGCCGCTGCTTGGCGATCCGGCGGCCGAGCGGGTCGTAGCGGTACCGCCACTCGGCGCCGTCGGGGGTGCGCACGCCGACGAGCCGGTCGAGCGGATCCCAGGCGTAGTAGAACGATCGCGGGACCGGCGCGGTCTCGTGCCGGGCGACCAGCCGGCCCTGCCCGTCGTGGACGTAGCGGACCGCGCCCGCCGCGGTCACGCGGTTCCCGGAGTAGCTGCGGGGGCCGGCGTCGGGCGTGGCGACGGGTCCCTCGGCGCCGACGATGCTGCCCGCGGGGTCGTAGTGGTAGGACTCCTCGCCGGCCGGGGTTTCGACGCCCACCACCCGGCCGGCCGGGTCCAGCCGGAACCGCGCCGGGCCCGAGATCGCGTCGTCGACGCCGATCAGGCTGCCGTCGAGCCGGTAGGTGTACTGCCGTTGCTGCACGACCCGGCCGGGGCCGGCGGTGACCGTCTGGGCGGTCAGCTGGTTTTCGGCGTCGAAGGTCTGCGAAAGCTCGGCCCCGGTGCCGATCCGCCGTCCGACCTCGCGGCCGGCTTCGTCGTACCGGAAGCTCGTCACGTGCTCGCCGACGCTGAGCACCGCCGTGGTGCCCGCGTCGTCGAAGTTCCACGCACTGTCCACTCCGGACGGAGTGCGCCGCTGGACACCGTTGCCGTCGTAGGTGTAGGTGACCGCGTGCCCGTCGACGGATTCCCGGACGACACGGCCGGACTCGTCGCGGTCGATCTCCAGCACACAGCCGGCCTCGGTGGCGCGGACGAGGAAGCCGACCGGGTCGTAGGCGTAGCTGGTGGTAGCGCTCGGCGTTCGCCGCTCGATGACGTTGCCGAGCGCGTCATAGCTGTAGGTGGTGACCGCGCCGAGGCCGTCGACCGACTGCACCAGCTGACCGGCGGCGTCGTAGCCGAACCGCACCACCCGGCCGTCGAAGTCGGTCTCCTCGACCAGATGACCGGCCGAATCGTAGGTATAGCTCCAGGTCAGCCCGGCCGGATTGGTGACGCGGGTGAGCCGCAACTCCGTGTCGTAGACGTAGGCCGTGCGTGCCCCGGTCGCGTCGATCGTCGCCGTCGGAAGGTCGAACGGCCCGTACTCGTACCGGACGCCGGCGTGCTCGACGACGTTGCCTTCGGCGTCGTGGTGCCATTCCTCGTGCCGCCCGGACGGCCCGGTCCTCGCGGCCCGCAGCCCTTCGACGGTCCAGCCGAGCCGGGTGCGCGCGCCGGTCGCGTCGGTGACCACGCGCCGGCGGCCGAACAGGTCGCGTTCCACCGGATCGGCGGCCGGCTCCACGGGCTCGCCGGCGGTCCGCTGGCGGTCCTGCTGGAACGGGGTGGCGATCCCGGCCTGCGCGGTGAG
Organism: Amycolatopsis sp.; assembly: GCA_036502365.1. Lineage (GTDB taxonomy): Bacteria > Actinomycetota > Actinomycetes > Mycobacteriales > Pseudonocardiaceae > Amycolatopsis. The sequence goes on along the minus strand of DASXYS010000200.1, from coordinate 19,289 downwards.
CGGATCCGGCGCGGTGCCGGCCGGGTACACCCGCTGCCACTCCCGCCCGGCGCTCGCGACGGTGACGGTGAGCGTGCCGTCCGGGTCGGAGGTCACTCGCGCGCGGCTGCCGTCCGGGCGGATGACGGTCGTGAGCGCGCCCTCGTCGGTGTACTCGTAACGCGTGGTGCGGCCGAGCGGGTCGGTGCGCGAGAGCAGCCGGTCGTAGCGGGCCCACTCGGAAGTGGTGGCGTGGCCCAGCTGGTCGACCTCGCGCAGGAGCTGGTTGGCCTCGTTGAAGTGGAATTCGTTGGGGTGGCCCAGCGAATCGGTGAAGACGGTGACCCGGCGCCCGGTGTCGTAGACGAACGAGCCGTCGTAGAAACCGCGGTCGCCGACCGTGCGCACGCAGCGGCCTTCGGCGTCGTAGATGTAGCGGTACCAGGTGCCGTTTCGGTCTTCCCAGCCGGTGATCCGGCCGTCGGCGTCGTAGTCGTAGTGCTCCGGCCGGCCCGAGGAGTTGACCACGCTGGTCAGGTGGCCCTGCTGGCTGTACCCGAAACGCCGGACCAGGACGCGGAGATCGTGCTCGGGGTCGGTCACGTGGATGGTGGTGACCCGCCCGCCGGCAGTCTCCAGCTCCACCCGGTACCCGGCGGAGTGGCGCAGGGTCCGCGGCGCGCCCAGCGGGTCGTAGTCGAACTCGACGCTCGCTCCGTCGGCATCGGTGATGACCAGCAGGGCGAACTCCGCCGGGCCTCGGCCCGGCAACGCACCGAAGCGCAGTTCCCGTCCCAGCAACGGATCCGTCTGCGTGTAGGTGCCGTCGCCGAGGCGGGTCAGCGGGCGGCGCGGCCCTTCCAGCGGCAGCACCGACTCCCCCGGCGCCGGCTGCGGGTAGAACAGGATCGTGCCGTCCGGGGAGAAACACCGGAGGTGCTCCCCGTCCACTTCCAGTCGCTGGTCCACAGTGGACACCCAGGTCGGGCCGAACCAGCGGCCGTCGCGGTAGGACGAGACGTGCAGCCGCTCCAGCAGCAGCGGTGACGGCAGCTCCAGGTCGATCTGGTCCACCACCACGTTCCCGCGCGCGACGTCCACCGGGTCGGTCTTGCAGATCCAGTTGTCCTTGCCCGACGAGTCCTTCCCCGGGTCGCCCGGCGGCGGCGTCTCGTCGCCTTTGCCTTTCGACCCGTCGCCCTTGGCCCCGTCGCCGCCCTCCGGCGGTTTGTCGCCCGACGTCGTGGTGGAGTCGCCGTCCTTGCCCGTCGAGTGGTCGCCGGAGCCTCCGCCCTTCGCCCCGTCGCCGCCGCCCTGGCCACCCTGCGAGTGGTCACCCGAAGTCGTGGTCGAGCCGCCGTCCTTGCCCGAGGAGTGATCGCCCGCGGCCTCCGTGGAGTCCCCGCCCTTCGGCGTGCCCCCACCGTCGCCGCCCTTGGGGTCCGGCGCTTTCGGCGTGCTGTCGATCTTCGACGGCTTCGGCGGCGCGTCGACCTTCCCGCCCTTGAGGCCCTTCAGGCCCTTGGCCGCGTCCTCGAACAGCGTGCCGGCCTTCTTCAGCAGCGGGACGAGCTCCTTGAGCGCGGAGACCAGCTTCTTGGTGATGCTCGCGATCTGCGACGCCGTCTTCGCCACCGCCGCGACGACCTCCGGGACCACCCAGACCATGCCGATGCCGAGCGTGAACAGCACCTGCAACGCCCAGCTGATCATGTGCCCGACCAGCTGCGCGATGATGTCGCGCACCATCGAGCGCACCGCGCCGACGACCTCGCCCGCGGTCTTCACACCGGAAGACGCGCCTTCGCAACCCTTTTGCGCGCTTCCCAGCAGCGCCACCATGTCCTGCGTGCGCTGCCGGTAGGCGTCGCCCGCGGGCCCGGTCCACGACTGGAGGTCGGCCTTGACCATGGTGTCCAGGTCCTGGCCGACGCTTTCCAGTTCCTTCGCGATGTTCCCCCAGGTCTTCGACTGGGCCGCGATCTCGTCCGCGTTGCCGGTCAAGGCGTTGAGGGCTTCCTTGAGCGGGCCGACGTGCTCCATCAGCCAGCCCACGCCCGCGGCCAGGATCGAGCCGAACGGGTCCATCACCATCGACAGCGCGTCCAGCGCGGTACCCACCGCGCCCATCGCCACCGAAGCCCAGTCTTTGCTCTCGATCGCCGACTTCAAGCCGATGGCGTCTTCGAGCAGCGGCACCCCGGAATACGACTTCGTGGAGTCCTCAGTGGGTGCTACCAACGGATTACTCATTACAGACAATCACCCTCAACGACCTGGCGCCCCGGCGGACCCTATTCAGCCAAGCTATCCATTTCGGCCCGGCGGCGTCCACGTGAGCCCGGTCCCTGCCCCAAAGACCCGGCCGGCCTGCACGGCGAGGGCAACCCTCACGCCCACCCTAAACTGGGCGTATGCCCGAATTGCCAGAAGTCGAGTCGGCCCGGTCGGTGATCGAGCGGGCCGCGCTCGGGCGGCTGATCACCGAGGTGGACGATTCCGACATCTACGTGTGCCGGCCGCACCGCCCCGGCGAGATCCGGAGCGCGCTGGTCGGCCGCCGGCTGGTGGCGGCGCACCGCCGGGGGAAGACGCTCTGGTGCGACACCGGGGACAGCTGCACCGGAGACAGCACTGACGCGCCGGTGCTCGGCCTGCACCTCGGCATGTCCGGCAAGATCGTGATCGCCGGCGCCGACGGCTCCGAGATCGACGGCGGCGACTACTGGGAGGGCCGCCGGGTCCCGGGCGACTACCGGTGGTCACGGTTCGCCCTCACCTTCGAAGACGGCGGCCGGCTGATGCTCGTCGACCCGCGCCGGCTCGGGCGCATCGGGCTCGACCCGGAGATCGACCGGCTCGGCCCGGACGCCGCGACGATCACCGCCGCCGCGTTCCGGGCGGCGGTGACCACCGGAACCTTGTCAGTCAAGGCGCGGCTGCTCGACCAGCACGTCATCGCAGGAATCGGGAACCTGCTGGCCGACGAGATCCTGTGGCGCGCCCGGATCAACCCGGCCCGCCCGGTCGACGAACTCACGCCCGCCGAGGTCGAACGGCTCCTGCGCGCGACCCGCCGGGCCGTGGCCGCGGCACTGGAGCACGGCGGCGTGCACACACTCACCGTGATCCCGTTCCGGCGGCCCGGCGCCCGCTGTCCCCGTGATCACGCGCCCATGTCGCGTGGCAAAGTCGGCGGTCGCACCACCTGGTGGTGCAGCACCGAGCAACCCGTATCGACGACGAAGTGATCACCTCCACTGGACAGCACAACCTTGCTGCAGAAGGATTCCCTTATGACCGACGCACCCGGTGACGAGCCCCAAGAAGTCGTTCCTCCGACGTATTGCCTGCGCTGGGGGGTCAAGAGCAGCTTCCTCGGCTACGTCGCGCGCATGCCGGACGGCCGCGCCTACCTCGGCAGCGGCGCCACCGTGAACGACCGCAACGAACTGCTCTTCCCGCTGGACGCCGAGGCCGCCGCCGAAGACGACCTGAAGTTCGCGTTCGGCGGTGACGTCCGGTTCAGCGGGCACTACGGGCTGCTGTTCGTGCAGATCGCGCAGCCGCGGGTGTACGTGCGCGAAGGGGAGGCCGAGCTGACCATCGTGGACTCGGAATCGAAGGAGCCCAAGCGGGTGCGGCTGGCCACCTTCAGCCTCACCGGCCCGGAGACCGAGGACGGCGTGGACCGCTGGAGCGCCACCGACGTGCGGCTGGCCCCCGAGTCCGTCGACCTGTTCGGTGGCAGCTACCAGCCGGGCGAGCCGCTGGAGGAGCTGACCATCACGGTTCCCCACCAGGAAGACTGACCGCGCCCTTCAGCACGCGGCGTACCGCTGACCACGGCCGGCCGTGACCGCCCCGCGGGTGACCCCAGTGGGCACCGCGCATTTCACGCGACTTTGCGCAGGGTCACGTCCATCGACGGGGCCCAGTTCACCCCGTCCGCGCTGGCTTCGTGCCGCACGACCTGGGTCCGCCCGCCGTCGGTCAGCTTCACGGTGGAGCGGGTCCGCTCGCCGGTCCACCTGAGCACGTCGCCGTCGATCTCCAGGCGGGAGTGGTGGACGTTGCCGAAGCTGTCGTAGAAGGTCGAGCGGTACGCGTCGCCGTGCACGCCGATCATCTCGACGCCGCCGACGGCCGTTTCGCCGATCCTCCCGAAAGCCGAGTGCAGGACGAAAAACCCGCCGGGCGCCCATTCGTAGACGTCGCTGGTCAGGATCGCCACGGACGGGACCTCGGCGGTGCCGATCGTGCGGCCTTCGTTGATCCACTTGCCGATCAGGGCTTCGAGTGCCTGATGGCGGCCGTCGCGGACGGGCACGGCCCGGTCGGTCTGCTCGACTCCGGCGGCGACGGCGACAACGCGGGCGGACTCGGTGGTTTCCGGCATCGGAACTCCTCAGGTTCAGGGGTTGGTCTCACCGCTGGGTCGGAGCCGATCCGGGCGTCCGGACACGGCGATGGAAAGAAATTTCAGTCGTGGTCGAGCAAGCCCAGATAGGCACTCAGCCGAGTGGCCGCGTCGAGCATGGCGCGGCCCTGCGCGGTGAGCTTGCGCTGCCAGTCGTCCAGCGCCCGGGACAGGCTGCCGGTGCCGCCGGCCGTGCGGACCTGCCGGACCACGGTGGCGATGTGCTCCAGCGGGTAACCGCCGCGCCGCAGGAGGTGCGCGAGTTCGGCGTCGCGGACGTCGGTGGCGCGGTAGACGCGGTATCCGGTGGCCGGATCCCGCGCGGGCACGAGGATGCCGGCGCCTTCCCAGTTGCGCACGGTCGCCGGGGTGACCCGGAGCCGGCGCGCGAGTTCGCCGATGGTCCGGGCCGCCCGCTCCGGGGCGGCGGCGGGCTCCGCCGTCAGGTGCTCCACCGCCTGGCGCACCGAGCCGAGGGTTTCCCGGTCGCGGAGCAGCTGGTGGTGGCCGCGGTCGACGGCCGTGAGAGCACCGTCGAGATCACCGCCGGTGAGCGCGCCCATGATCCGGCCCGCGGTCGCGTGCCCGTACGCCGGGATGAGCGCAAGATAGGCGCGCAACGCCGCCGCGTGCACCTCGGTGTAGATCCGGTAGCCGCTGGGGGTGCGCTCGGCGGGCGGGAGGAAGCCGTCACGCTCGTAGTTGCGGACGGCCTGGGCCGAGATGCCGTGCTCCCGCGCGAGGGCGGCGGGTTTGAAGGTTCTCACCGGTTTGAGACTTTACCGTATGTCCGCGTGGCCAGAGCTGTGAAAGTCTCAACCGAGCTTTCAAAGATACGCTTGAATCTCATGAGTCAAGACATTCGTGCCTTCGTGCCCGCGTCCTGTGACCTGCTGGCTCTCGGCGAGCCCGCCCACCAGGAACCGGCCTTCGGCTGGGTCCGCAACGAGCTGTTCGACCGGCTGGCCGGCGACGGTTTCCGCTCGATCGCACTGGAGACCGACCGGGTGGCCGCACTCGCCGTGAACGACTTCGTCCAGGGCGGCGTCGGCACCCTCGACACCGTGCTGAACGAGGGTTTCTCCCACGGCTTCGGCGGCCTCGAAACCAATCGGGCACTGGTCGCCTGGATGCGTGAGTACAACAAAAACCGCCCTGCGGAAGGGAAGCTGGCGTTCCATGGCTTCGACGCGCCGACCGAGACGATGAGCGCCCCGAGCCCACGGCCTTATCTCGAACACGCCCGCGACTACCTGGGCCTCGATCTCGACATCGCGGGCCTGACCGGCGAAGACGAGCAGTGGAGCCGTACGGAGGCGGTGCTGGACCCGGCGGTGTCGCCCGGCGACACGCCCGAAGCCGAGCGGCTGCGCACGATCGCCGACGACCTGCTGACCAGGCTTTACGCCCGCGCACCGGAGCTGGTCGCGGCGACGTCACGCGCCGAATGGCTCCGGGCCCGGACCCACCTGACCGGCGGGCTGGGCCTGCTGCGCTATCACAAGCAGTCGGCGGAACGGCTCGAACTGAACGAGCGGATCTCCCGCCTGTCCGCGGTGCGGGACGCGCTGATGGCCCAGAACCTCCTCGAAATCCGCGAGATCGAGGCGCGGCGAGGCCCGACCCTGGTCTTCGCCCACAACCTCCACCTGCAACGGAGCCCGAGTTATTGGGGCCTGACCGACCTGAAGCTCAACTGGTTCGGCGCCGGCGCCATCATGGCGTCCCTTGTGGACGATCGGTACGCCTTCATCGCGGGCAGCCTGGGCCGTAGCGAGGTCCTCGGCCTGGAGCCGCCCGCTGCGGACACCTACGAGGGCGCTCTGCAAACCGGTGCCGGCTGGTCCTTGACGAAGGCCACCACGGTCGTTGGTGCCCGCACCCGCGTCACCGAGGAACGGAGCTACTTTCCCCTCAACGAGGCAACCCTGAACGGCGCCGACGCAGTGCTGCACATCAGTGACGCGGCTCTTGTCCGGCCGTGACGGCTGGGTCTCCTCGTGGCCGGGCTCGGTCGCGGGGAGGCCCCTTCGGCCTTGTCACACCAGCGGCTCGCCGCCGTCGACGCTCAGTGCCACGCCGGCCAGGAACGGGCTGGTCAGGGCGAACACCACGGCGCCGGCGATGTCGTCGGGCGTGCCGATGCGGCGGGCGGGGCTGGTGGCGGACCGTTGAGCGAACAGCGCGGCCTTGTTCTCTTCGCCGAGGGCGTCGTACGCGCCGGTGTCGATCGTGCCCGGCGAGACGGCGTTGACGCGGATCGGCGCCAGTTCCACGGCGAGTGAGCGGGTGAGGCCGTCAACCGCGCCGTTGGTCGCCGCGACCGCGAGCATGCCGATCGAGGGTTTCTGGGCCGAGGAGCCGGAAAAGAGCACAAACGAGCCTGCCGCAGGCATCCGCGGTGCCAGGTGCTTCGCCAGCAGCATCGGGCCGACAACCTTGGTGCTGAAGGAAAGCAGGACCGTCTCCGGTGCGAGGCCTCCGATCCGGCCGGGCGCACCAGCGCCCCGCCCACCACCAGCCCGCGCTCACCTGAGCCCGCGCCCACCACCAACTCGCCCTCGTCGCCGCGCTCGCCACCAACCCGCGCACGTCGCCGCCACGCCCGTCGCCGCCACGCGCACCGCCGCCACGCGCACCGCCGCGGCCATGTGCCGCGCCACGGCGGCGAACTTCACCGTCAAGCTCCTGCGATCGGCGGGGCGGATGCGCAGTCACCTGCCGACCACCCGCCAGCCAGCCCAGGCCTCCTCCGGCCACCAGCCTCAAGTCGGCCAGCCTCCAGACCTCCCGCCGATCACCGCCAGCCCTCAGCACCGGCCCACCGCCGTTGACCAGGGCACCCGACCAAAGGCACTCAACCCAGCCCCCTCACCAGGCCCGGCACTCACCCCACCAATGTCACCTCACCTGCGGCAGAACCTCCTTCTGCAGCAACGAATACGTCTCCCGAGCCTCGGCCGGCGAGCCGAACGTCGGAATGATCAGCTCGTCCAGGCCGGCCTCGCGCCAGCGGCCGATGGTGTCCACGATCTGCGCCACGGATCCGCCGAAGACGAAGCGCCCTGCCGCGGGGTCGACCTTGCCGAACGTCAGCACCGCCTGCGTGGTGCGGCGGATGGACCGCGGGTCGCGGCCGATGCGTTCGCAGTGCTGGTCGAGGACCGCGGACTTCTGGGCGAAGACCTCGGGGTCGGACCAGCAGTTCCACTCGTCGGCGTGCTCGGCGACGAGGCCCAGCATGCGGCGCTCACCGGAGGCGCCGATCAGGATCGGCACGCGGGGGCGGACGACGGGCGTGCGCGGCGCGTCGGTGACCGTGTAGTACTCGCCCTCGACCGTGGTCCGCGGCTCGGTCAGCAGGCCGCGAATCACCTTCAGGCCTTCCTCGAACCGGTCGATGCGCTCGCGGACCGTGCCGAGCTGGATGCCGTAGGCGGCGTGCTCGTTGAGCTGCCAGCCCGCGCCCACCCCGAGCACCAGGCGGCCGCCGCTGACGTTGTCGATGGTCGCCGCCATGTTCGCCAGCACGGCCGGGTGCCGGTAGGTCATGCCGGCGACCAGGCTGCCCAGTCGCACCCTCGGCACCGCCGCCGCCACCGCGGCCAGCAGGCTGAAGCACTCGTGCAGCGCCGGCTCCGCGACCGCTTCGGTCCCGGAGTTCATCATGAAGTGGTCCGCCACCCAGACGCTGTCGTACCCCGCCTGCTCGACCTCGCCCGCCACCGCGAGCACGTCCTCGGTCGACCACCCAGGGCTCAGCCACGCCCCGATCGCCAGCTGCTCCGCCACCGGATTCCTCCTCTCTTCGGCCCGCAGTCCTGCGCGCCTGGTCCCCAGCCTGCCACGCACCACCGACAAGATCACCGTCGCGCGCGAATTCCGGTTACCGGCAGCCATTCCCCGACGATCTGTCCACCCGGGACGCCGGGCAGCAGGCCCGTAACTCAGCTGAGCCGGCGCACACTCTCTGCTACCGTGGAAGGGAAGAACCGTTCAGAGGAGATTCGACGTGGCAGGTGAAGACGACATCTCCGGGTGACTCCCGGAGGTGAGGGGCCACCGGTGGGCAGCCGCCGTGGCCACGTAGTCGTCCACTCCTTTCGCTGCGGAGCCGAGGTTCCGCGCGCACCACGAACCCGAGGTCTCTTTCATGTCCGATGCCTGCATCGTCGTCTCCGGCCTGTCCTTTTCCTGGCCCGACGACACCCCGGTCTTCGACCGGCTGTCCTGCACGATCCCCGGCGGCCGCACCGGGCTCGTCGCTCCGAACGGCGCCGGGAAGTCCACCCTGCTCAAGCTCATCGCGGGCGAGCTGCGGCCGGCCGAAGGCAGCGTCACCACCGAAGGCGTGCTCGGCTACCTCCCGCAGAGCCTGCCGCTGAGCGGTGAGCTCATCGTCGCCGAGGTGATGGGGGCCGCCCCGATCCTGCGGGCGCTGGCGGCGGTCGAATCCGGCGACGTCGCCGAGGAGCACTTCACCGCCATCGGCACCGACTGGGACATCGAGGAGCGCACCCGCGCCCAGCTGGACCGGCTGGGCCTCGGCGCGGTCGCTCTCGACCGCCGCCTGAGCACACTCAGCGGCGGCCAGATCGTCTCCTTGGGACTCGCGGCCCAGCTCCTCAAGAACCCGGACGTGCTGCTGCTCGACGAGCCCACCAACAACCTGGACCTCGAGGCGCGCCACCGGCTTTACAGCGCGCTCGACGACTGGCACGGCTGCCTGCTCCTGGTCAGCCACGACCGGGCCCTGCTCGACCGGATGGACCGCATCGCCGAGCTGGACGGCGGCGAAATCCGGTTCCACGGCGGGAATTTCACCCAGTACGAGCAGGCGGTCGAGGCCGCGCGCGAAGTCGCGGAGAAGAACATCCGCAACGCCGAGCAGGACGTCAAACGCGAGAAACGCGAAAGGCAGCAGGCTCGTGAGCGCGCGGCCCGCCGGGCGAGCAACGCTCAGCGCAACGTCGCCAATGCCGGTCTGCCCAAGATCTTCGCCGGCACCATGAAGCGCAACGCGCAGGAGTCGGCGGCGAAGGCGGACGGGACGCACTCGGCCAGGGTCAGCGCGGCCAAGGCCCGGCTCGACCAGGCCGAGCGAACGCTGCGCGACGACCAGAAGATCGCACTGGAACTGCCGCAGACCGCCGTCCCGGCCGGCCGGACGCTGTTCCTCGGTGAGCGCCTGCGGGTGAGCTACGGCGACCGCGAGCTGTTCACCGGCGACGGCGCGGACCTGGCCGTCCGCGGGCCCGAGCGGATCGCACTGACCGGCCCCAACGGCGCCGGGAAGTCCACCCTGTTGCGCCTGGTCCACGGCGACCTGGCTCCGGACGGCGGGGACCTGACACGGGCGGAGGGACGGATCGCCTATCTGTCCCAGCGCCTCGACCTGCTGGACGAAAACCGCACCATCGCGGAGAACCTGGCCGGCGCCGCACCCGCGATGCCGCCCGCCGACCGGATGAACCTGTTGGCGCGCTTCCTGTTCCGCGGCTCCCGGGCGCACCTGCCGGTCGGCGTCCTCTCCGGCGGTGAGCGCCTGCGGGCCACGCTGGCCTGCATCCTGTTCGCCGAGCCGGCACCGCAGCTCCTGCTGCTGGACGAGCCGACGAACAACCTCGACCTGGTCAGCGCCGGGCAGCTGGAGAGCGCGCTCGGCGCCTACCAGGGCGCGTTCGTCGTGATCAGCCACGACGAGCGTTTCCTGGCCGAAATCGGCGTCACCCGGTGGCTCCGGCTCGAGGGCGGGCAGCTGCGGGAGACGGCCGCGCCCGAGTGAGCGGTTCGTCCACAGTGCACAGACGCGGTCAGGGAGTCAGCACGATGCGCTGTCCCGGCGCGGTCGGGGTGGACCACGCCTGCTCGACCTGCTCCAGCGGCATCGGCACGGCGTCCACGGCGAAGGTGCCGGCCGTGATCTCCGCGGCCAGTGACGGCAGTTCGGCGACGATGCCGGCCGCCGTCACCGAGCCCTGGCCGCTGCCGAGGACGGTCAGGTTCCCGGCGCGCAGCAGGGCCGAAGGCAGCGTGATGTCCCGGCCGGCCATGGCACCGATCTGCACCCACGACAGTGCCTTCGCCCGGTCGGCGCGCGCGGTCATCAGCGCGGTCATGGCCTCCTCGGCGGGCCGTCCCCACAGGTAGTCGATGACCACGTCGACGTCCGCGGCCGCGCGGGCGAGGGCGTCCGGCTCGTCGGTGCCGAGGCGCACCACCTCGTCGGCGCCGAGGGTCTTCAGCAGATCGAGGCGGTCCGGGTCACGGCCCGCGCCGACCACGCGGGCAGCCCCGAGGTGCTTCGCGATCTGCACCGCGAGCTGCCCCGCGTTGCCGGTGGCGCCCAGTACCAGCACGGACCCGCCGGGCCGGAACGCGACGCGGCGGCGCAGCGCGATCCACGACGACATGCCGGGGTTCATCGCCGCCGCCACCGCGGCCGGGTCCGTGCCGGGCGGCAGCGTGACGGCCCGGCGCCGGTCGACGAGGGCCTGCTCGGCCATGGTGCCCGGCGCGCCGTCGTCGGCGACGAAGTACAGCAGTTCCCCGGACGGCGCGCGGCCGACCGCGTCCACACCCGGGACCATCGGCAGGGTGCCGTCGGAGGTGTAGTGGCTGCCGTTCGCGGCGGAGCGGACCCGCGGGTGCAGGCCGGCGGCCAGGACGTCCACCAGCACCTCCCGCTCGCCCGAGGCGACCGGCGCCGGGAAGGTGCCGTAACGGGGCGGCGCACTGAAGGAGCGGACGACTGCGGCGTGCATGGGGTTCTCCTGCCGAAATTAGTTTGTGGCACGTACTACTTCGCCAAGGTAGTTTGCGCCACGTACTAAGTCAACTAGGATCACCCCATGCGCACCGAGCCGGCCCAGCCCCTGAACACGGTGGACGCCCTCGTCCAGTTGTCTTTCCTGATCCAGCGGGTGCTGTCCGAAACCGGCGCCGAACACGACCTGTCGATCGTCCAGATCCGGCTGCTCGGAGTTCTGCGCGACCGCCGGCCCGGCATGCTCGAGCTGGGCAGCCACCTCGGCTTGGACAAGTCCTCCATGACCGGGCTGGTCGGCCGCGCGGAGAAACGCGGTCTGGTCCAGCGCTCGCCCTCACCCCATGACGGCCGCGCCGTGCTGGTCTCGCTGACCCCGCTCGGCCGCCAGCTGATGCAGCGGTGCGCCGCCGTGGTCGGCCGCCGGATCACCGAGCTGACCGAACCGCTCACCGCCACCCAGCGTGCTCAGCTCACCCAGCTCGCGGGCGCACTCGTCGGCACGCCGCCGCTGGACGCCGACGGCTGACCGTATTACCGCCACGTTTCTTCACCGCCGGCCGAATCCGGCGGTTTCCCGCATATCGGCTTTCCGGGCGGACACCGCCGGACGGGCCCTCCACAGTGGATTTCTGTTATTGTTCGCGCAAGTCGCGCGGATCCGCGCTGCTGGAGATCCACCGAGGAGGAAAAACCCGGTATGGCTCAGAAGGTCCTCGTCCAGATGGTGGACGACATCGACGGTGGCGTGGCTCACCAGACCGTGCCGTTCGGTCTCGACGGCATTCAGTACGAGATCGATCTCTCGGACGAGAACGCGGTATCCCTGCGGGACGAGTTCGCCCGCTACATCGCCGCTTCCCGGCGCACCGGCGGCCGGAAGGTCCGCGTGGCGGCCGGAATCTCGCCGACCGTGACGCCGGCCGACCGCGAGCGCTCGCGCCAGATCCGCGCCTGGGCGATCGAAAACGGCTGGTCGGTCTCCGAGCGGGGGCGCATTCCCAGCGAGGTCATCGCCGCCTTTGAAGAGAGCGAACGCGAAGCGGCTGCCCCGCGCAAGCGAGGCCGCGCGAAGAAAGCCGGCGCGAAATCCTGAAGCCCGGCGTGCGCGCCCGGGATTTCTTCCCGCCCCGGTGAGCTGAGCCGGGAAATCGGACGGTTCAGCTCACCGGGCGCGGCGCCGGAAACCGGAATTGGAAAAAATTTCCAATCTCCTGGTCAGAGAAGTGTGATCATGATCAACCGCGGGCCGGCCCGCGGCGCCGTACCCGGGCGGCCGGGTTTTCACCGCCGGAACCGGAACGTCACACGGCCGAAAACCGGGGCCTCGGCCGAAGCCGATTCCGCCGGGAAATCGCATTCCGGGCCCGCTCAGGAACGCGGACGGCGCGGGCCGCCCTGCTCCTTGACGCGCACGGTTTCCTTGCGGACCTCGGCCTGGGTGTCGCGTTCGCGCCGCAGCCAGTCCGGGCCCGCCGACTTGATCTCGTCGATCTGCTCGGTGGTGAGGGCCTCGGTGATCCCGCCGCGGGCGAGGCCGCCGATGGAGACGCCCAGCTTGGCCGCGATCACCGAGCGCGGATGCGGGCCGTTGCGCCGCAGCTCACGCAGCCATTCGGGCGGGTCGGTCTGCAGGGCGTTCAGCTCGTCGCGCGAAACGACACCCTCCTGGAACTGGGCCGGGGTGGCTTCGAGGTACACACCCAGCTTCTTCGCCGCGGTCGCGGGCTTCATCGTCTGGGGGGACTTGGGCGACGTCATGGCGTCCAGGGTAACGAGCGCGTGCGCCGCCCCTGATCACGCCCGGTAATCTGGCCTCGTGACAGGCTCGGAGGAACCCCCGTCGTTCAGGCTCGGCTACGTCCCCGGGGTGACGCCGGCGAAGTGGGTGCGGACCTGGCAAGAGCGCTCGCCCGGGGTCCCGCTGGTCCTCGTCGCGACACCCGCCGCCGAGGCTGCGGCCCTGGTTCGTGAAGGCGAGGCCGACGCGGTCCTGCTGCGCCTGCCGGTCGACCGGGCCGGGCTGCACGCGATCCCGCTGTACACCGAGACGACAGTGGTCGTGGTCCCGAAGGACCACCTCCTGGCTGCGGCCGACGAAGTGTCCGCCGAGGACCTGGCCGACGACGTCGTGCTGCACCCCCTCGACGACCCGCTCGATTGGGAACGGCCACCCGGCCTTCCGGCGCTGGAACGTCCGGCCACCACGGCGGACGCCATCGAGCTGGTGGCCGCGGGCGTGGGGCTGCTCGTTGTGCCGCAGTCGCTCGCGCGGCTGCACCACCGCAAGGACCTGACCTACCGGACGCTCGTCGACGCGCCGGAATCGCGCGTCGCGCTGTCGTGGCCGGACGAGGAGACCAGCGACCTGATGGAGTTGTTCATCGGGATCGTCCGCGGGCGGACCGTGAACAGCACCCGAGGGCGGCAGCCGGCTCCGGCTGCTCCGACTCCCGCTGCGCGTAAACGTAGTGAGGCCAACGGAAAGAAGCCCGCGGGCGGCAAGCCGGGCGGCCGCGGCGGGCCGCGCGGAGCGGGCGCGGCCAAGCGCGGGAAACCCCGGCGCCGGTCGTAGCCGCCCGGTTTTTGTCGGTGGGTGCTGTCATGATCTTCCGCATGGGGAAACGACAGCGCAGAGTCCTCCCGGTCACGGCCCGGATCGGAGGCGCGGCAACACAAACGGGCCGGGAATCGCCGGGCAGCAGCGGTCGCCGCGGCCTGGTGGTACGACTGAGATCGTTGGTGCGCAACGCTTTTCTGGCGATCCGCGACGTCGCCTCCGACGGCCGGCGTCAGCCGCGCCTTTCCGGCGTTGAGCACCCGCTGCCCAGGCAAATGACGAAGGCGACCGACGATGCGTGGCACGCTGGCGAGCGGCGAAGACCGTCAGCGGCGGATGCCCGCGACCTCGGACACCGGCCCGGCGTCCAGGCGGGCCAGCAGCCAGGCGAGTTCGCCGGCGTCGATGACCCCCGCGTCGGCCGCGCGGATCCAGGCGCTCGCAGCCCGCTCGGCGAATTCACGATCGACCAATGGTTTCGTGTCGTGTTTTGTCATGGCCGCTCCCCGACCGCAGATCGTCTTCTGCCTGCCCCGGGGTCCTGGAGGCCTGCACCCCAGCATAATCGCCATGGCCATTCCGGCAGCACTCGTCCGCTGCGCTCGTCCTCGGCACTTGTTCCCACCACCGGCAGTCGACCGGAGCCGCGCCCATGCACCATTCGCACAGCCCGGCCGCTGGGCGGCAGCGGAAGGGTAGGAGTGCGGCGGCCACCTTGAGCACTCCATGGCCCGTCCCGCCGTCTTAGTCTGGGCTCATGGACAGCGAGAACCTCATCGGGCAGTTCCTCCGGGCCCGCCGTGAACTCGTGGACCCCGCCGAGCTGGGCCTGGAGGCCGGGCCTCGGCGACGGGTCCCGGGGTTGCGGCGTGAGGAGGTCGCGCTGCTGGCCGGGGTCAGCACCGACTACTACGTGCGGCTGGAGCAGGGACGCGAGCGGAACCCGTCGACCCAGGTGGTCGACGCGCTGGCGCAGGCCCTCCAGCTCGACGAAGACGCGGTCGCGCACCTGCACAAGCTCGCACGTCCCGCGCCGGCCCGGCGAAGGCGCGCCCCGCAACGGGAGCGCGTCAGCCGTCAGCTGGTGCAGCTGATGGACGCCTGGCCGCAGACCCCGGCGCTGGTGCTCGGGCGCTGCCTGGCCGTGCTGGCCGGCAACGCCCTCGGCAAGGCGCTGTTCGGCGGCCACCGGCACAGCAACGACCTCGTCCGGCTGGTGTTCCTCGATCCGGAGGCGCGCGAGTTCTACCCGGACTGGGAGCGGGTCGCGGTCAACACGGTCGGCGGTCTGCGCGCGACGGCCGGCCTCGATCCCGACGACCCGCTGCTGATCGAGACCGTGGGCGAGCTGTCGGTGAAGAGCCCGGAGTTCCGCCGGCTCTGGGCGCGTCACGACATCCGCCAGAAAACCAAGGAGACCAAACGGTTCCACCACCGCCTCGTCGGCGGCCTGACCCTGCACTACGAATCCTTGACCGTGAACAGCGCACCGGGCCAGCAGCTGGTGGTGTACCAAGCCGACCCGGGCAGCCCCTCCGAAGAGGCGCTGGCGCTGCTCGGCAGCCTCACCGCCGTGGAAAGCCCTCGCGAAACCGGGAAGCGCATTCCCACCGAGAACTGATTTCCGTTCAATACCACCAATTCCTATTCCTACCGGGGAAGAACCATGTCTGAAAACGCCTCTCCCGTGTGGCTCATCACGGGCTGCTCCACTGGCCTCGGCCGGGCGCTGGCCACCGCTGTGCTCGACCGGGGGTGGCGCGCCGTCGTCACCGCCCGCGATCCGCGGCAGGTGGCCGATCTCGTCCACGCGCACGGCGACCGGGCGCTCGCGGTAGCGCTGGACGTCACCGACCCGGCCCGCATCACCGAAGTCGTCAAGCTGGCAGAAACGACCTTCGGACGGGTCGACGTCCTGGTCAACAACGCCGGCTACGGCTACCTCGCCGCCGTCGAGGAGGGCGAGGACGCCGAGATCCGCGCCCTGTTCGAAACGAACGTCTTCGGCCTGATGGCGCTCACTCGCGCCGTACTGCCGGGCATGCGCGAGCGGCGCAGCGGGCACGTCGTCAACGTCTCGTCGCTCGGCGGGCTCGCCGCCTTCGGCGCCACCGGTTACTACCACGCGACGAAGTTCGCCGTGGAAGGGATTTCCGAGTCGCTCGCGGCCGAGGTCGCGCCGCTCGGGATGAGGGTGACGATCGTGGAGCCCGCCGCGTTCCGCACCAACTGGTCCGGCCCGTCGATGCGGCAGTCCGCGATCAGCATCGACGACTACGCCGAGACCGCGGGGAAACGCCGCGTCGCCACCACGGCGACCTACGGCCACCAGCCGGGGGATCCGGACCGGGCGGCCGCGGCGGTCATCAGCGCGATCGAGGCCGACGAGTCACCGCTGCGACTGCTGCTGGGCCAGGCGGCCTACGACATCGCGTCGGCCCGGCTCGGCTCGCTCAAGTCCACTTTCGACACCTGGCGCGAACTCACCCTGAGCGCCGATTACCCGAAGGACCAAGGATGAGCACCGATACCCGTAAGGTAATCCTGGTGACCGGGGCGAGCAGCGGCATCGGGGAGGCGACCGCGCTGCGCCTCGCGGCCGACGGCCACCACGTCGTCGCCGGCGCGCGACGCGAAGATCGCCTGGCCGAGCTGGCGGCGAAGATCCGCGCGGACGGCGGCAGCATCGACGTCCGCCGCCTCGACGTCACCGACCGCGCGGACGTCGCCGAGTTCGCCGGCCGCGCCCGGCGCGAGCACGGCCGAGTGGACGTGCTCGTCAACAACGCGGGCGTGATGCCGTTGTCCCGCCTGGACTCCCTGCTCGTCGACGAGTGGGACCAGATGATCGACGTCAACATCCGCGGGCTGCTGAACGGCATCGCCGCCACGCTCCCGATCTTCCGGCAGCAAGGCAGCGGGCACTTCGTGACCATCGCGTCCACCGGCGCACACGAAGTGGTGCCCACGGCCGCGGTCTACTGCGGCACGAAATATGCGGCACGGGCGATCACCGAGGGCCTGCGCCGGGAAGCCGACCCGAGCATCCGCGTCACCACGGTCTCCCCCGGCGTCGTCGAATCCGAGCTGGCCTCGACGATCACCGAACCGGGCGCGAAGGAGGCCATGCGCACCTACCGCGCCGCGGCCATCCCGCCGAGCGCGATCGCCGACGCCATCGCGTTCGCGCTCGGCCAGCCGCCCGAGGTCGACGTGAACGAGATGATCGTCCGGCCGGCCCGGCAGCGCTGACGCCCACCGGCCGATCGCCTCGCCGAACCCGAGGTGCAAACGCTGTGCGCTAAGACGAGGACGGTGCCTGATCCCGGCGGCTGAGCAGTCCCGCGATCAGCACTTCGAGGGTGTCGCGCAGGCCCGAGGTGAAGTCCATCCGCCACTGGGCCAGGACGGGGTCGCTTTCGTAGACGGTGCGTACGGCGGCGCCCGGGTGGGAGTGGGTCCAGACCGCGCCCGCCACCATGATCGTCAAGGCGGCGAGGCGGGTGGCCGCGGGCTCGGACAGCTCGGGCAAACGCTTGCGCAGCAGCCCGCCCAGTTCCGAGACCTGCGCGACCGCGGCATGTTTGTACCGCGCGGCCGCCTCGGGTGAGACGTTGTGCTCCAGGACCGCTGCCTGGGCGCTGCTCAGATCGCACAACACCGGACGCGCGGCGAGCGACTTCGCGAGGGCATCGGCCAGCCGGTCCCCGCGCCCAGCCAACTCCACCTCAGCATCGACATCGGCATCGACTGCGGCCGCCAGTTCCGTGTCGAGACCGTCGAGCCAGTCGCGTGACTCGGCGTTCAGCACCTCCAGCAGCACGGCCTCGCGGGACTCGAAGTACCGCAGCACGTTCGATTTCGCCAGCCCGGCGCGCCGGCTCAGCTCGCTCAAGGTGACCTGTGCGACCGGCATCTCGGCGAGCACCGCGGCGGCCGCGTCGAGGATCGCCCGGCGGCGGACCTCTCGCTGCTCCTCACTGTGCGCGCGCTGGAACGACGTCATGCCCGAAGTCTACAGACCCACGGTCTGTTGCGAACAGAACGTCGGTCTGTTAACTTCGACCTCGTAACAGACCGACGTTCTCTAACTTGGGATGGCAGCTATGACCGGCAAGGTGTGGTTCATCACCGGCAGTGCCCGCGGCCTCGGCCGTGACCTCGCGGAGGCGGCGCTGGCCGCCGGCGACCGGGTGGCGGCGACTGCCCGGGATCGCAGTCGCCTGGACGAACTGGTGCGGGCTCACGACGTGGAGGCCGTCGTCCCGATCACCCTTGACGTCACCGATGCGGCGGCTGCCCGCGACGCGGTCGACGAGGCCGTGCGCGTCTTCGGGCGCATCGATGTCGTCGTGAACAACGCGGGGTACGCCAATCTCGCGTCCTTCGAGGACACGCCCGACGAGGACTTCCGCGCCCAGGTCGAGACGAACCTGTTCGGTGTGGTCAACGTGACCAAGGCGGTGTTGCCAGTGCTGCGACGCCAGGGCGCGGGCCGGATCGTCAACGTGTCCTCGCTCGGCGGCCGCACCGCGACGGCGGGACTCGCGCCGTACCAGCTGTCCAAGTGGGCGGTCAGCGGCTTCACCGAGGTCCTCGCGCAGGAGGTGGGCCCGCTCGGGATCAAGGTCACCGCCGTCGAGCCCGGCGGGATCCGCACGGACTGGGCGGGCAGCTCGATGCGGGTCCCGCCGGTCTCCGCGGCCTACGCGCCGACCGTCGGCGCGATGGCGGCGCTGCTCGGTCAGGGCGGAACCCGGGCGGCGGGCGACCCGGTGAAGGTCGCGGACGCGATCCGCCGGCTCGTCGAGATGGACTCACCGCCGGTGCGTGTCCTGCTCGGCTCCGACGCGCTGGCCATCGCCAAAGCCGCGGCGGACGCGCAGTCCCGCAGCGATGCCGTCATGGCCGGCTTCAGCCGCTCGACCGATCACGACGATGCGACCCCGGCCGAGCTGGACCCGTTCGGTGGCAGCACTGCACCTTCATCCGGCGCCGCCTCGGTCGCGTCGTGAACGGCAGTGGGCGAACCGCATCGACCGGCGTCGCGGCCAGATCGTGAACGGCAGCAGGCAAACCGTAGAGACGGCGGGCGGCGCCTGGTTAGAGGCGGACGTGCTCGGTATGCTCCAGGGCGTCGGCGTCACGACGGTGCCCCCGGCCTGACTCGGATCTCCGTCCCCTTCGGAACGGCGGGCGGTGCCGGATCATCCGGTGGCCCTCGCGTCGCCGGGACATGCCGCAGCGGCCCGGTTTCCGAGGAGGTCACCATGCCCGACCCGACGCCCGATGCGGACCGAACAGCGGTCTGGCGTGCCTACGACGCCCTCGGCGAACTGACCGGCCGCATGCGCGCGGTTCTGGACGAAGCCCTCGCCGGCCGCCGCTCGGTCGCCGTCACCGGCTGGCGCGAACTGGAACAGGCCGGTGAAGGCGCCCGCGCCCTCGCCGAGGCCCGCCGGTGGAGCGAGGAAATCGCCCGCCTCGCGACGGCCGCCGCCGAGGCCATCGGCCGCGCCCAGCACTGCGCCCAGCGCCCGGCCCAAGGCCCGGCACCCAGCTGA
>DASXYS010000199.1:0-1632 GCA_036502365.1 Amycolatopsis sp. | reverse complement strand
TCGTAGGCCTCGTCTTCGAGCCGGCGCTTGGCGAGCAGGTGCGGCCGGGCCGTCTCGCTGTAGTGGCGCAGGTCGTCCTGGTCGAGGGAGCCGTCGCGGAACGCGGTCCAGAAGACCAGCGTCGCCGAAACCACCATCACGAGCGCGACGAGCACGGCCAGCAGCACGGCCAGATCCGACAGTCCACTGAGGACACCCTCGGTGTAGACCCGGACGAACATGACCACGCCCATCAGGCCTACGAGCAGCCCCACCGTGACCAGGCTGAGCTTGGCCCCGGTGGTCAGCTCGGCCCACACCAGCTGGCGGCGGTGGTTCTTGTGCTGACGTTGGTTGTGCCCGAGGTGGTGCAGTGCCGTGGCCGCGCCGCCGGTGGCGAGCACGGAGATCACCACACTGATCGCCAGCGGCAGGCCGAGCGGATCGCCCCAGTCCACATTGAACACGGAACTGGCCAGCCACAGCATGATCGGCAGGTCGACGATCGTCACCGCGAGCAGGGTGAGCACGCGGGTCAGCCGGTTGACGCGGCGGTGGCGCAGGCTGCCGCGCACCTGCTCCAGCTCGATCAGGTCGTCCAGCAGGTCGGCGCGGGCCTGCGCCTCGCCGGCGGTGAGGTTCTGGCCGTGCGGGCCGACCACGGGCTCGTCGAGGACCCGGGCGGACAGGTACCGCAGCTCCCGGATCCGGGCCAGCAGCCGCTCACCGGCGACGGTGGAGCCCTCCGCGGGGGGCCGCGGTGACGGGAGGTAACGCGTCTCGTCGTTGCTGTACATGGCCTTGCCTCCGTGATCTTCAGTAGGTGATTTCGACCCGGCGCATCCGGGCCGCCGCCGGTTCGTCGAACCGGCCGCCGACGATCGCGGTCGCGCCGGGCTGGGTGCCCACGCCCGCCGCGTCGACCGGGCTCGTGACGCCGGCCCCGGTCAGTGCCGCCGCCACAGTGCGCGCCCGCAGGGTGGCGAGTTCCTGCCGGCCCGCGGCGGTGGAGCCCGGCGGGTCGGCCGCGTAGCCGCGGATGGTGACCGGCGCATCCGGCCGGTCCGCGAGCCGGGCCGAGATGCTCTCGGCCAGCGAGCGCAGCAGGTCCTTCGCCGCGGGGGACAGGGCGGCGGAGTTTCCGCTGAAACCGAGGGCGCTGTCGGAGACAGTGGTGCTGATCCGGCCGTCCGGCCCCACCACCGACTGGACGCCGGGGACCGGTACGACGGGGGTGGTCACCGTGGCCGCCGGGCGCCCGGCCGGCACGCGGCTCTGGTCGACGTCGCAGGAGAGGGCATTTGCCGCCGTGCAGATCGCCTGCCAGTAGCGCGCGAGCGTGTCGCGGGCGGGCTCGGGCAGCGGCGGCTGGGCCCCGGAGACGGCGCCGAGCCCGGTGAACAGCACGTGCCAGCCGTCGAGGTGCGGCAGCTGCCCGGCGGCCTTGAGCCGGCCCGCGATGGTGGCCGCGTCGGCGTTCCAGCCGACCTGTCGCAGGTCGAACGCGCCGGCCGTGGCGAGCCCGTTGCTGTCGACGACGAGGGTGCCGGGACTGATCCCGCGCACCGCGTCGTTGATGCCGCCGAGCAGGTCAAGGCCGGTTTTTCGGGCAGCGCCTGCGGCGATGACGTCCGCCGCGTCCTGCACGTTCCG
>DASXYS010000198.1:0-7026 GCA_036502365.1 Amycolatopsis sp. | reverse complement strand
TGCTCGCCGGACGTTCGGCGACCTCGGCCACCGGTGGCGCCTGTTCGAGGATGACATGGGCGTTGGTTCCGCTGATCCCGAACGACGAGACCGCCGCGCGCCGCGGGCCACCGGTCTCCGGCCACGGGGTGCGCTCGGTGAGCAGCTCGACGGCTCCGGCTTCCCAGTCCACATGCGACGATCGTGCGTCGGCGTGCAGGGTCTTCGGCAGCACGCCGTGCCGCAGGGCCATGACCATCTTGATCACCCCGGCCACCCCGGCGGCGGCCTGGGTGTGGCCGAGATTCGACTTCACCGACCCCAGCAGCAGCGGCGATTCCCGGTCCTGGCCGTAGGTCGCCAGCAAGGCCTGTGCCTCGATCGGATCACCCAGCGTCGTGCCGGTGCCGTGCGCCTCGACCGCATCCACGTCCGAAGTGGACAAACCAGCACCGGCCAGCGCCTGCCGGATCACCCGCTGCTGCGACGGGCCGTTCGGCGCGGTCAAGCCGTTCGAGGCGCCGTCCTGGTTCACCGCGGAACCACGGAACACCGCAAGAACCTCGTGACCGTTGCGCTGCGCGTCGGAAAGACGCTCCAGCACAACGATTCCCGCACCTTCAGCCCAGCCGACGCCGTCCGCGTCGTCCGAGAAGGACTTGCACCGGCCGTCGACGGCCAAGCCGCGCTGACGGGAGAACTCCACGAAGACGTCCGGATTGGACAGTACGGTCGCGCCGCCGGCCAGCGCGAGTGAGCACTCCCCGCTGCGCAGCGCCTGTGCCGCCCAGTGCATCGCGACGAGCGAGGACGAGCACGCCGTGTCGACGGTCACCGCCGGGCCTTCCAGCCCGAGGGTGTAGGAGACCCGGCCGGATGCCACGCTCGGCGCGCTGCCGTTGCCGCGGAACCCCTCGAACTCCTTGCCGGACAGCAAATGGCTGTAGTCGCTGTACATGATTCCGGCGAACACACCGGTCCGGCTGCCGCGCAGGGACATCGGGTCGATCCCGGCGCGTTCGATCGCCTCCCACGACGCCTCCAGCAGCAGCCGCTGCTGCGAATCGGTCGCGAGCGCCTCGCGCGGGCTCAGGCCGAAGAAGCCGGCGTCGAACGCGCCCGCGTCGTGCAGGAACCCGCCCGAGCGCGTGTAGGACGTGCCGAAGTGGTCGAGATCCGGGTGGTACAGCGCCGCGGTGTCCCAGCCGCGGTTTTCCGGGAACGCCGAAATCGCGTCGGAGCCGCTCTCGACGAGCCGCCACAGGTCTTCCGGTGAACTCACGTCACCGGGATAACGGCAGGCCATCCCGACGATGGCGATGGGATCGTCGTCCACGGGCACGAGCGCCGTGGCCGGAACGCCGGCATCGCTCGTGCCGAACAGTTCTTCCAGCAGGTAGTCGGCCAGCGCGCCCGGTGTGGGGTAGTCGAACACCAGCGTCGCGGGCAGCCGCACGTCGGCGGCGCCACTGAGCCGGTTGCGCAGGTCGACGGCGGTGAGCGAATCGAACCCGAGGTCCTGGAACGACCGGGCGGCGTCGATCGAGCCGGCCCCGGCGTGCCCCAGCACCAGGGCAACCCGGCTGAGCACCAGGTCGAGCAGGACTTCACGCCGGTCCGCGGGCGCCAGCGCGGCCAGTTGCCGGGCCAGGCCGCCGCCGCTCCCGGTCTTGGCCGCCACCGCGCGACGGCGCCGGGACGGCACCAGTCCGCGCAGCAATTCGGGGACATCGCCTTGGGCACCGAGCACCGGCAGGTCCAGCTTCGCCGGCAGCACGACAGCTTCGGTGCTCGTGATCGCCGCGTCGAACAGGGCGACCCCCTGCTCGGGGGCCAGCGGCGGGACGCCGGAACTGATCATGCGCTCGATGTCGGCGCCGGTCAGGCCGCCGGTCATGCCGGCGTCCTGGGTCCAGGGCCCCCACTGCAGCGAGGTCCCGGCGAGACCGAGGGCCTGACGGTGCTGTGCGAGCGCGTCGAGGAAGGCATTGCCCGCCGCGTAGTTGCCTTGGCCGGCGGCGCCGAACGGGCTCGCCACCGACGAGAACAGGATGAACGCCGAGAGGTCGCCCGCCAGTTCGTGCAGGTTCCAGGCCGCGTCCGCCTTGGGCCGTAGCACGGTCTCGACCTGGTGCGGCGTCAAGGAAGCGACGGTTCCGTCGTCGAGGACACCCGCGGCATGCACTACCGCGGTGACGGGATGAGCGGCGAGCAACTCCGCGAGCGCGTCACGATCGGCGAGGTCGCAGGCGGCGATGGTGACTTCGGCGCCCTGCTCGGTGAGTTCGTCGCGGAGCTGGACCGCACCCTCGGCGTTCAGTCCGCGCCGGCCGGCCAGCACGAGCTTGCGGACACCCTGCGAAACCAGGTGCCGGGCCAGGATTCGGCCGAGACCACCGGTGCCGCCGGTGATCAGCACTGTGCTGTCGTCGTCCCACCCAATGGTGTCCGGCAGCGCCGGGAGCCGCTCCAGCCGAGCGGCAAGCACCTCTGCGGAGTGGATGCGCAGGCTCGGCTCGGCCGAGGCGACGGCCTGCGGCAACGCGCCGACGGACGCCGCATCGGCGTCGAGATCGATCAGGCCGAACCGGCCCGGGTGCTCGGTCTGGGCGGACCGCACGAGGCCCCAGACCGCAGCGGCGACAAGGTCTTCGCCGGTGGTCGCGCCGCGTGCGACGAACACCAGCCGGGAGCCGGCGAACCGCTCTTCGGCCAGCCAGCGCTGCAACTGGTCCAGTGCACCGGCGACCGCCGCGTGCACGGCTTCGACCGGCGACGAGGCCGTCCCGGCCACCGTGACCAGCACGACGTCCGGCACCTCGCCGCTCGACAGGGCCGCGAAATCCTCGTGCGGCACAACAAGATCACCGAGCCCCAACCCGTCGGCGCCGAGCAGCGCCACCGACGCCGCAGCCGCGGAGGGCGACACCGGCACCCAGCCGGTCCGGAACAGCGAGTCACGGTGCGGGTCGGCGCGGTGCTCCTCCGGGATGCCCCGGAAGACCAGCGAATCGACCGAAGCGATCGGCTCGCCGGTGGCATCCACGACAGCCAGCGAGACGGCGTCAGCCCCGGCGGGCCGCAGCCGGACGCGGGCCGAGGCCGCGCCGGAGGCGTGCAGCGACACGCCTTCCCACGAGAACGGCATGCCGCTGCGGCCGTCTTCGCCGCGCTCGGCGAGGGCGGCGGCCTGAAGCGCCGAGTCGAGCAACGCTGGGTGCAGGCCGAATGCCTCGGCGTCCGCGATGTGGTCCGGCAGCTCGACTTCGGCGAAGACGTCCTCGCCAAGGCGCCACACCGCGCGCACCCCTTGGAACGCCGGTCCGTACTCGAAACCGCCCTCGGCGAACCAGTCGTAGGCCCCGCCGATGTCGACCGGCGTCGCCCCTTCGGGCGGCCAGGTCGCGGCGTCGAACCGTTCGCCCGTACGGCTTTCGTCGGACAGGACGCCGGTGGCGTGCCGCTCCCAGGATTCGTCCGGCGAGCCTTCGCGCCGGGAGTGGATCGTGAAGCTCCGGCGGCCGGACTCCCCCGCGGCACCCACACGCAGCTGGACCTGGACACCGCCCTGCTCCGGCAAGACCAGCGGGGCGGCGAGCGTCAGGTCTTCGAGCCGCTCGCAGCCGACTGCGTCGCCGGCGCGGATCGCCAGTTCGACGAAGGCCGTGCCCGGCAGCAGTACCCGGCCCCGCACGACGTGATCGGCC
The DNA here is from genome assembly GCA_036502365.1 of Amycolatopsis sp. Taxonomy (GTDB): domain Bacteria; phylum Actinomycetota; class Actinomycetes; order Mycobacteriales; family Pseudonocardiaceae; genus Amycolatopsis. Next base: position 3,340 of record DASXYS010000198.1, on the reverse strand, counting down.
AGCCACGGGTGGGAGCCTGGCGACAGCCGGCTGGTCAGCACCGCACCCTCGGCGTCGGCCAGTACGACGGCCGCACCGAGCAGTGGATGCCCGGCCGCGTCGAGACCGGCCGCGGTGAGGTCTCCGGGCCCGCCGGCCGCGGTGTCCGGCCAGAAGTGCTCATGCTGGAAGGCGTACGTCGGCAGGTCCACCCGGCGCCCGCCGGCGAAGAAGCCGCTCCAGTCCACGGCAACGCCCTGGACGTGCAGCTGCGCCAGCGCGCCGACCGCGGCCTGTTCCTCGGGCCGGTCCTTGCGCAGGAGCGGAATCGCCGCCGGAGCTTCGGATTCCCGGGCCATGGCGGACAGCACGCCGTCGGGGCCCAGCTCCAGGAACGTCCGGACCCCCTCAGCCGTCAGTGCCCGGACGCCGTCGGCGAACCGGACGGTTTCCCGGACGTGGCGGACCCAGTAGTCCGGCGAGCCGAGTTCGCCCGAGGTCGCGGGACGGCCGGTCAGGTTCGACACGACCGGAATTTCCGGACGGTGAAAGGACAGTTCCGCCACGACCGCGCGGAACTCGTCCAGCATCGCGTCCATCAGCGGGGAGTGGAACGCGTGCGACACCCGCAGGCGGGAGGTCTTGCGGCCCTGGTCCGCGAACGAGGACGCGATCGCGGAGACCGCGGCTTCGGCACCGGAGACGACCACCGATTCGGGCCCGTTGATCGCGGCGATCGAGACGCTCGCGTCGAGCAGGGGCCGCACCTCGCTCTCGGTCGCCTGGATCGCGACCATGGCCCCGGAAGCGGGCAGCGCCTGCATGAGCCGCGCCCGCGCCGCGACCAGCTTGGCCGCGTCCCCGAGCGTGAAGACGCCGGCGACGTGCGCGGCCGCGACCTCGCCGATCGAGTGGCCCGCGAGGAAGTCCGGATTGACACCCCAGGAGGTCACCAGCCGGTGGAGCGCGACCTCGACCGCGAACAGCGCCGGCTGGGTCCACGCGGTTTCGTTCAGGGTTCCGGCATCGGCACCCCAGACGACCTCCTTGAGCGGACGGTCCAGCAGCGGGTCCAGTTCCGCGGCCACCGCGTCGAAGGCCTCGGCGAAAACCGGGAATCGCTCGTGGAGCTCCCGGCCCATGCCGAGGCGCTGGGAACCCTGGCCGGAGAACAGGAACGCGGTCTTGCCGCCGGCCACCGATCCTTCGGCGAGCCCGACGTCCGGCTCGCCGTCGGCCAGCGCCGACAGGCCGCGCAGGGCGCTTTCGCGGTCGCCGGCCGCGATCACCGCCCGGTGGGAGAACCGGGAACGGCCCGCGAGCGAGGCGGCGATGTCGGCGGCGGACAGTTCCGGGCGCGTCCGCAGGTGCGAGAGCAGCCGCGCGGCCTGGGCTTGAAGCGCCTCCGGGGTCTTCGCCGACAGGACCCACGGCACCAGGCCAGTGACAGCCGGGCGGTCGGCCGGTTCCCCGGAGGTTTCGGGGGCCTGTTCGAGAATCACGTGGGCGTTGGTCCCGCTGATGCCGAACGCCGAGACCCCGGCGCGGCGCGGGCGGCCGGCTTCGGGCCACGCCCGCTGTTCGGTCGCCAGCTCCACTGAGCCCGAAGTCCAGTCGACGCTGGTCGTCGGCGTCTCGGCGTGCAGGGTCTTCGGCACCACCGCTTCCTGCAGCGAGAGCACCATCTTGATCACCCCGGCCACGCCGGCCGCGGCCTGGGAGTGCCCGAGGTTCGACTTCACCGAGCCGAACAGCAGCGGGTTTTCCCGGTCCTGGCCGTAGGTCGCGAGCAGTGCCTGGGCCTCGATCGGGTCGCCGAGGCTGGTGCCGGTGCCGTGCGCCTCCACGACGTCGACCTGGTCGGGGGTCAGGCGCGCGTTCTCCAGTGCCGCGCGGATCACCCGCTGCTGGGACGGTCCGTGCGGCGCGGTCAGCCCGCTGCTCGCGCCGTCCTGGTTGACCGCGGAGCCACGCACGACGGCGAGCACCCGGTGGCCCTGGCGCTGCGCCTCGGAAAGCCGCTCCAGCAGGACGACGCCCACCCCTTCGCCCCACGCCATCCCGTCGGCGCCCTCGGCGAAGGCCTTGCACCGGCCGTCACGCGACATGCCTCGCTGACGCGCGAACTCGACGAACGCGCTCGGGGTCGCCATCACCGTCGCCCCGCCGACCAGTGCCATCGAGCATTCGCCGCCGCGCAGCGCCTGCTCCGCCCAGTGCAGCGCCACCAGCGAGGACGAGCATGCGGTGTTGACCGTGACGGCCGGCCCTTCGAGACCGAGGAAGTAGGAGATCCGTCCGGAAAGGACGGCGGCCGCGGTGCCGGTCAGCAGGTGTCCCTCGGCGGTCTCCGGCAGCTCGGCGGCCGCGCCGTAGGTCGATTCGACCGCGCCGACGAACGTGCCGACATCCGTGCCGCGCAAGGACAGCGGATCGATCCCGGCGTGCTCGATCGCCTCCCAGGCCACTTCGAGCAGCAGCCGCTGCTGCGGGTCCATCGCCAGCGCCTCGCGCGGGGAGATGCCGAAGAACTCCGGGTCGAACCCGGACACGTCGTTGATGAAGCCACCCTCGCGGCAGTACGTCGTCCCCTGGTGGTCCGGGTCGGGGTCGTAGATGGACTCCAGGTCCCAGCCGCGGTCGGTGGGCGGGGTGGACACGACGTCGAGGCCGCCGCGCACGAGGTTCCACAGGTCTTCCGGCGACCGTACGCCGCCGGGGAAGCGGCAGCCGATGGCCACGATCGCCACGGGCTCGTCGACGATGGCGGGCGCGGGCACGACCGCGGCCGTCTCGCTCGGCTCGCCGAGCAGCTCCGATCGGATGTGGCGGGCCACGGCGACGGTGCTGGGGTAGTCGAACAGCAGCGTGGTCGCCAGGTGCACGCCGGTGACGGCCGACAGGCGGTTGCGCGCCTCGACCGCGGTCAGCGAATCGAAACCCAGGTCCCGGAACGCGCGGTTGACGTCGACGGCGTCCGGACTCAGATGGCCGAGGACCTTGGCGACGAGCGTGCGCACGGTGTCGACGAGGAGGCGTTCCTGCTCCGCCGGGGACAGGCCGGCGAGGCGTTCGCGCAGCCCGCCGGACTCCTCGGGCGTCTCCGCCTCCAGCGCGCTGCTCACCTCGGGCAGGTCGCCGATCAGCGGGCTGGGCCGGGCCGAGGTCAGCATCCGGGCGTAGGGCTCCCAGTCGATGTCGGCGACGGTCACGTTCGTCATGCCGGCGGCGACCGCGCGCCGCAGCGCGGCGATCGCCGTCGCGGGCGCCATCGGCCGCAGCCCGCCGCGGCGCATCCGGTCGTCCAGCAGCGCCTTGCCGGCCGCCATTCCGGCCTCGGCCCACGGACCCCACGCGACCG
>DASXYS010000197.1:0-7126 GCA_036502365.1 Amycolatopsis sp. | reverse complement strand
GCGCCGATCTCCTCGGCGGGGGAGAACTGCGTCGACTGAGCAAGGACTCGTGAGTGTTTATGACGGTTCTAACCGTCGTAAACACTCACGAGTCACAGCACCCGCTCAGTCGTGGTGGTGTGGTTCGAGCCGCACCACGATCGCCTTCGACACCGGGGTGTTCGACTTCTCGGCGACGGAATCGAGCGGTACCAACGCGTTCGCCTCCGGGAAGTACGCCGCCGCGCAGCCGCGGGCCGTCGGGTACGCGACGGCACGGAACTGCGGGGCCCGACGATCGCCGTCGCGCCATTCGGAGACCAGGTCGACGATCTCGCCGTCGGCGATGCCCAGTCCGGCCAGGTCGTCCGGGTTGACGAACACCACGCGGCGGCCGTCCTTGATGCCGCGGTAACGGTCGGACAGGCCGTAGATCGTGGTGTTGTACTGGTCGTGGCTACGCAGCGTCTGCAGCAGCAGCCGGCCCTCGGGCACCTCCGGGTACTCCAGCTCGGACACGGTGAACGTGCCCTTGCCGGTGGCCGTGCCGGTGAACTCCCGCGAGTCGCGCGGCGGGTGCGGCAGCACGAAGCCGTCCGGCTCGCGCACACGCCGGTTGTAGTCCTCACAGCCCTTCACCACGGCCCCGATGCGGTCGCGGATCAGGTCGTAGTCCGCCTCGAAGGCGCGCCACGGCACGGCGTGACCCGCGCCCAACAGCCGCTCGCCCAGCCGGCAGATGATCGCCACCTCGGAGATCAGGTGCTCGCTCGCCGGCGCCAGCCGCCCGCGGGAGGCGTGCACCTGCGACATGGAGTCCTCGACGGTGACGAACTGCGGGCCCGAGGCCTGCACGTCACGCTCGGTGCGGCCGAGCGTCGGCAGGATCAGCGCCGTGCGGCCGTGCACCACGTGCGAGCGGTTGAGCTTGGTCGAGACGTGCACGGTCAGCGAGCACGAGCGCAGGGCCTGCTCGGTCCGCCCGGAGTCCGGCGTGGCCGCGGCGAAGTTGCCGCCCATCGCGAAGAACACCTTGCCGCGGCCGTCGAGCATCGCGCGGATCGAGTCGACGGTGTCCCAGCCGTGCTCACGCGGCACCTTGATGCCGAACTCCTGGTCGAGCGCGTCCATGAACGGCTCCGGCATCTTCTCCCAGACGCCCATGGTGCGGTCGCCTTGCACGTTCGAGTGGCCGCGCACCGGGCACAGGCCCGCGCCCGGCTTGCCGATCATGCCGCGCATCAACGCGAGGTTCGCCACCTCGGAGATCGTCGGCACGGCGTGCTTGTGCTGCGTCAGCCCCATCGCCCAGCAGTAGATGGTGCGCTCGGAGGTCGCGATCATCCGGGCGATCTGCTCGATCTGCTCGCGTGGCAGGCCGGTGGCGCGCTCGGTCTCGGGCCAGTTCAGCTCACTCAGGTTCTTGGCGTAGTCCTCGAAGCCGTGGGTGGACTTCTCGACGAACTGGCGGTCGACGATCGTGCCGGGCGCCGCCTCCTCCCAGGCGAGCAGGAGGTGGCCCACCGCCTGGAACAGCGCGAGGTCGCCGCCGAGGCGGATCTGCGCGAACTCGTCGGCCAGCGGCGTGCCCTCGCCGACCACGCCGCGCACGTTCTGCGGGTTCTTGAACCGCATCAGCCCGGCCTCGGGCAGCGGGTTGACGGCGATCACCTTCGCGCCGTTGCCCTTCGCCTGCTCCAGTGCCGAGAGCATGCGCGGGTGATTGGTGCCGGGGTTCTGCCCGACGACCACGATCAGGTCGGCGTGGTGGATGTCGGCCAGCGACACCGAGCCCTTGCCGATGCCGGTGCTCGTGGTCAGCGCGGCGCCGGAGGACTCGTGGCACATGTTCGAGCAGTCCGGCAGGTTGTTGGTGCCGAACGAGCGCACCAGCAGCTGGTACAGGAACGCGGCTTCGTTGCTGGTGCGCCCGGAGGTGTAGAAGATCGCCTCGTCCGGGCTCGCCAGCGCGGTCATCTCGTCGGCGACCAGGCCGAACGCGTCGTCCCAGGAGATCGGCTCGTAGTGGGTGGCGCCCTCGCGCAGCACGAACGGCTCCGTGACGCGGCCCTGCTGGCCCAGCCAGTAGTCGGTCTTGCCGGCCAGGTCGGCGACCGCGTGCGCGGCGAAGAACTCGCGCCCGACCTGGCGTTTGGTGGCCTCTTCGGCGACGGCCTTCGCGCCGTTCTCGCAGAACTCCGCCAGCTTGCGCTTCTCGCCGTCGACCTGCCGGGGCTCGGGCCAGGCGCAGCCGGGGCAGTCGAAGCCGGCGCGCTGGTTCAGCAGCCGCAGCGTGCGGGCTGTGCGCACGACACCCATCTGCTCGACGCCGCGGGCGAGGGAGACCGCGACGCCCGGGATGCCGGCGGCCCAGCCCTTCGGCTTGCCCACCTCGAGGCGGGTCTCGTCCACATCATTCGTCGGCGCTTCACGGGTCATGCCCTTTATCGTGCGCCCCGTTGATCGGTTTCCCAAGCCGGGGTTGCCTTTTTCACGTGTGGACGGCGCGCTCGGCCCGTTCCGCGCGCCGCAGCCCGCGGTCGAACACGGTCACCACCAGCAACAGGGCGCTGACCACGATCAGCACCAGGCCCAGCCGGTGCAGCCCGCCGGAGTCGGCGTGCCCGCCATAGCATTGCGCGATCACGGTGGCGGCCACGATGGCGCCGAGGTACTGGGCGGTGCGGAAGAGGCCGCTGGCGGTGCCCATCGTCTCGGCCGGGGCCTCGCGGTAGAGCGTGGTCTGGTTCGCGACGCTGGTCAGGCCCTGGGCCAGGCCGAACAACGCGACCAGGCCCAGCAGCGCGCCGAGCCAGGTCCGGTCGGTGACGAACAACAGCGCCACCGAGCCCGCGGCCAGCGCCACGGCGACCACCAGCAGCCGCGCCCGGACGCCGGTCGTGCGGCCGGACATCGCCGCGGCTCCGACGGCGACCGCGGACATCGGCAGGAGCAGCAGGCCGGACACCGACTCGCTGAACCCGCGGCCCTCCTCCAGCCACTGGACGTAGCCGAACATGATCGCGTAGATCGCCATGAAGCTCAGGGACTGGCGCAGGTAGGTGCGCAGGATCGCGCGGTTCGCGGCGAGCATCCGCAGGTCGATGAACGGGCGCCGGACGCGCAGCTCGACCACGGCGAAGCAGGCGCCGACGGCGGCGGCCACCGCGAGCAGCCAGAGATCGCCGATGCCCGGCGCCATCAGATAGAACAGCAGCACCAGCAGAGCCAGTGAGAACAGCACGATGCCGAGCACGTCGATCCGCTCCGGCCGCGGCTCGCCCGCCCTCGGGGACGGCGCGTCCTTCGGCACCCAGAAGATCGCCAGCAGCAGCGAAAGACCCGCGAGCGGGATGTTCACCGCGAAGATCGCCGGCCAGCCGAACAGCCCGATGAGCACACCGCCCAGCGTCGGGCCGATCACCATGACCGTCTGCGAGGACAGCGACAGCACCGAGAGCACCCGCGCCGGCACGCCCTGGCCGGCGGCGTCGGCGTGCTTGCGCAGTACCGCCATCGCCGCGGGGAACCCGGCGCAGGTGCCGATGCCGAGCACCGCGCGGACGCCGGTCAGCCATTCGACCGAGAGCGGCACCATGCCGGCGATCCCGGCGGCCATCACCACGGCCGCGCCGGACAGCAGCACCCGGCGGGCGCCGTACCGGTCGACGAGCAGCCCGACCACCGGCTGCCCGACGGCGGTGGCCAGGTAGAGCGCGGAGATCAGCCAGGCCGTGCGGCCCGGCCCGGCGCCGAAGCTCTGCCCGATCGGCACGAGCGCGACGGCGATGAGGGTGGAGTTGATCGGGTTCAGCACCGCGCTCGCCACCAGCGGGGTGACGAGCCGGAAACCGAAGCGGGCGGGTGCGGTGCTGGTGGCGGTGCTCGTCACGGCTCCTTCGATCGGGGGGATTTGGCTTCGGGGCTGGGTTTCGGGGCTCAGTGCTGGGCGATCCGCTGCAGCAGCGGCAGCGCGCGGCGGACGGTTTCCAGCTCGTCGGCGCTCAGCTCGGCGACCAGCGCGTTCGCGATCCACTCGTTCCGGTGCTGGTGGATCCCGCGCACGGTCTTGGTGCCCAGCCCGGACAGGCTGACGACGCTGCGCCGCCCGTCGGCCGGGTCACGGGTGCGGCTGAGGTAGCCGAGCTCGTCGAGCACGGCGAGGGTCGCGGCCATCGACTGCTGCCGCACGTGCTCGGCCGCGGCGAGTTCGCCCTGGGTGGCGGGTCCTTCGCGGTCGAGCCGGTTCAGCACGGCCGACTGTGACGGCGTGAGGATCTCGGCGTTGTCGACTTGCCGCAGCCGGCGGTGCAGCTGGCCGACGACGCCGCGGATCCAGCCGGCGGACTCGGCGACGTGAGCGGGAACGGTGGCCATATCCACAGTCTAGACTGTGTAGCCCAGCCTGTGCATCCTGGCTCGCGCGATGTGGCCGGAATCGCCCCCGGACGCAGTGAAGGCCTCTTCCCGGGTGTCGGGAAGAGGCCTTCGCGGCGAAGCTCAGTACAGGTGCGTGATCGGCGGCGTGTGCGCGCCGAGGCTGAAGATGTACTGCACCGACTGCTCGTTCACGCCGATGCCCTGCACCTGGTGCACCACGATCGCGGCGACCAGCAGCACGACCAGGCCCGCCACGGCGAGGATGCCCGGCCAGCGGCTCGGCGCGGCCTGGGCGCCGTACCGCTGCGGCGCGCCGGTGCGGCGCTCGCGCTTGCGGCGCTTCTTCATCTCCTTCTTGGCGCCCAGCCACGCGTCCACTTCGGCGTGTTTCTGCCAGTTCGGGTCGATGAGGTCCGGATGCGTCTCGATCCGGTCGTCCGGCTCTTCCGGGCGTGTCATCCGGCTACCCCTTTCCCCCTGCGTAACCCCGCCGGAGCGGGTTCGTAGACTTGTCCATTGTGACCGAGAACGCTCCGCAGCAGACCACCGACCTTCCGGGCGCCTGGGACCCGGCCGCCGAAGAAGCGCCCATGTACGACCGCTGGGTAGCGGCCGGGTACTTCACGGCCGATGCCACGTCGGACAAGCCGCCGTTCTCGATCGTACTGCCGCCGCCGAACGTGACCGGCAGCCTGCACATGGGCCACGCGCTCAACCACACCCTGATGGACGCCATGAGCCGGCGGCGCCGGATGCAGGGTTACGAGGTGCTGTGGCTGCCCGGCATGGACCATGCCGGCATCGCGACGCAGAACGTGGTCGAGCGTCAGCTCGCCGGCGAGGGCCGCTCCCGCCACGACCTGGGCCGGGAGAAGTTCGTCGAGCGCGTCTGGGAGTGGAAGGCCGAGTACGGCGGCCGGATCCTGGGCCAGATGAAGCGGCTCGGCGACGGCGTCGACTGGTCGCGCGAGCGCTTCACCATGGACGAGAACCTGTCCCAGGCCGTGCAGACGGTGTTCAAGAACTTCTTCGACGCCGGCCTCATCTACCGCGCCGAGCGCATCATCAACTGGTGCCCGCGGTGCCAGACCGCGCTGTCGGACATCGAGGTGGACCACAGCGACGACGACGGCGAACTCGTCTCCATCCGCTACGGCGACGGGGCCGACGCGATCGTGGTCGCCACGACCCGCGCGGAGACCATGCTGGGCGACACCGCCGTGGCCGTGCACCCGGACGACGAGCGGTACGCGCACCTGGTCGACACGGTGGTCGAGCTGCCGCTGACCGGCCGCAGGATCCCGATCGTCGCGGACAAGCACGTCGACCCCGAGTTCGGCACCGGCGCGGTGAAGGTGACCCCGGCGCACGACCCGAACGACTTCGAGATCGGCCGGCGGCACGACCTGCCGATGCTGACCGTGATGAACGAGCGCGCCGAGGTCACCGTGCCCGGCCCGTTCGAAGGCCTGGACCGGTTCGAGGCGCGGCCCGCGGTGGTCGCGGCGCTGCGGGAGCAGGGCCGGATCGTCTCCGAGAAGCGGCCGTACGTGCACGCCGTGGGCCACTGCTCGCGGTGTGACACGGTGGTCGAGCCGCGGCTTTCGCTGCAGTGGTGGGTGAAGGTCGAGGAGCTGGCCCGGGCGGCGGGCGACGCGGTGCGCGACGGCCGCACCAAGATCCACCCGGCCGAGCTGGAGAAGCGCTACTTCGACTGGGTCGACAACATGCACGACTGGACGATCTCGCGCCAGCTGTGGTGGGGCCACCGCATCCCGGTCTGGTACGGCCCGGACGACCAGGTCGTGTGCGTGGGCCCGGACGAGCAGCCGCCGTCGGGCGAGGGCTGGCACCAGGACCCGGACGTGCTGGACACCTGGTTCTCCTCGGGCCTCTGGCCGATGTCGACCATGGGCTGGCCGGCGCGGACCGACGACCTGGCGAAGTTCTATCCGACCAGCGTGCTCTCCACCGGCTACGACATCCTGTTCTTCTGGGTCGTGCGGATGATGATGTTCGGCGTCCAGGAGATGGACGGCGTCCAGCCGTTCGACCACGTCTACCTGCACGGCCTGATCCGTGACGCGCAGGGCAAGAAGATGTCGAAGTCGCGCGGCAACGTGATCGACCCGCTCGAGTGGATGGACGCCTACGGCGCCGACGCCACCCGCTTCACCCTCGCCCGCGGCGCGAACCCGGGCGGCGACATGGCGCTGGCCGACGAGTGGGCCGCCGGCTCCCGCAACTTCGGCACGAAGCTGTGGAACGCCAGCAAGTTCGCGATGATGAACGGGGCTTCGGTGTCGGCCGGGCTGCCCGCCGCGGCGGAGCTGACCGAGGCCGACCGCTGGATCCTCGGCCGCCTCGGCGCGCTGGTGTCCGAAGTGGACGGACTGTTCGAGGACTTCCAGTTCGCCAAGGTGGCCGCCGCGCTCTACCAGTTCACCTGGAACGAGCTGTGCGACTGGTACCTGGAGCTGGCGAAGGTCCAGTTGTACCAAGGCGACGAGGCACGGGTCGCGGCGACGCGGTCGGTGCTCGGCCACGTGCTGGACACGGTGCTGCGGCTGCTGCACCCGTTCATCCCGTTCATCACCGAGAAGCTGTGGATCGCGCTGACCGGCGGCGAGTCGCTGGTGATCGCGCCGTGGCCGAAGCCGTTCGAGGGCTACGCGGACGCGGTGGCCGACGCCCGGATCGCCGACGTGCAGAAGCTCGTCACGGAGGTCCGCCGCTTCCGCGCCGACCAGGGCCTGAAGCCGGGCCA
>DASXYS010000196.1:0-5720 GCA_036502365.1 Amycolatopsis sp. | reverse complement strand
GTGGTGCTCACGCCGCTCTGATCCGTCTCACCATGCGGAAGCGCCGAGGATCCAAACTTTGGTGGGTGGTCATGGCACTGGCCGCTCCTTAGATTCTCCTGATCACGGCCGGTCCTCGACCGGTCCCGCAACCGCGCGCCGGGCGCGTTCAGTAACGGGGAGAACTCGAATGGTGAGATTCAGGCGGGCCGCAGCGCGCTCGGTGCCGCTCGCGATGGGCGCCCTGCTGCTGACGGCCGGCGTGTCGGCCGCCCAGCCTTCGGCGGCCGACACCGCCGCGGCCCGCACCGAAGCCGGGATCAACGCGTTGCAGGGCATCAAGAAGACGCTGACGCCCGCCGAACTCAAGCAGTCGAGCCAGCTCGTCGTCGAGAAGCGCCTGCGCGCGGACCGGACGCTGGCGGCCGAACTCCCCGGCTACCACTCCGGCATCGGGGTCAGCCAGTCCGGCGCGGTGTCGGTCGACATCACCGGCGCGGCGGGCACGGCCGTGTCGCGCGCCGTCAAGGCGGCCGGCGGCACGGTCCGCGACGCCACGCCGGACGGTTCGGTGCGCGCCGACCTGCCGCTGTCCGCGGTGGACGCGATCGCGGCCCGCGCTGACGTCACCGCTGTCGAGCCCGCGGCGCGGGCCATGACCTGGAACGAGCCCAGCCCGCAACAGCAGCTGGCCGCGAAGGCCGTCGCTGCCGTCCAGGTGTCCGAGGGGGACAAGGCGCACGGCGCCGACACCGCGCGCACGAAGTACGGCGTGGACGGCACGGGCATCAAGGTGTGCGTGCTGTCCGACGGCGTGGACTCTCTGTCGAAGTCGCAGTCCGCGGGCGAACTGCCCACCGTCGACGTGCTGTCCGGTCAGGCCGGCAGCGGCGACGAAGGCACCGCGATGCTGGAGATCGTGCACGACCTCGCTCCGGGCGCGACGCTCGGCTTCGCGACCGCCTTCGGCAGCGAAGCGGGCTTCGCCGCGAACATCCGCGCGCTGCGCGCCACCGGTAAGTGCACCGTGATCGTGGACGACGTCGCCTACTTCGACGAGTCGCCGTTCCAGGACACGCAGGTCGCGCAGGCCGTCAACGACGTCACGGCCGCCGGCACGCTGTACTTCTCCTCAGCCGGCAACTCCGGCAACCTGACCGACGGCTCCAGCGGCTACTACGAGGGCGACTTCCGCGCTTCGGGCACCGCGCTGCCGGGGGTCACCGGCACTCCGCACGACTTCGACCCCAGCAGCGCAACGCAGACCAGCGACGCGCTGTCGCCGGGCTCGCTGGGCAAGCCGGTGGCGCTGTTCTGGTCCGACCCGTGGGGCAAGTCCGCCAACGACTACGACCTGTACATCCTCAACTCCTCCGGCAGCGTCGTCGCCTCCGGCACGAACAAGCAGACGGGGTCGCAGAACCCGTACGAGAGCGCGACCGTGCCCAGCACCGGCTCGGGCTACCGCGTCGCCGTGGTGAAGACCAGCGGCGCCGACCGGTTCCTCGCGCTGAACGTGATCCGCGGCCGGTTCGTGGATTCGGGTTCGCTCAAGGCGTTCAGCACGGCGGGCGTGACCTCGGGCCACTCGGCGGTGGCCGCGGCGTTCAGCGTGGCGGCGGCCCCGGCGGCGACGGCGTTCGGCCGTGCGCTGGAGACGGGCGACCCGGCGAACCCGACCGGCCCGTACCCCGGCCTGTTCACCGCGTCGAGCAAGTGGGAGCGCTTCACCTCCGACGGCCAGCGGCACATGTTCTACAACGCCGACGGCACCGCCCTCACCCCCGGCAACGTCTCCTCGACGGGCGGCGCGACCCGCGCCAAGCCGGACATCACCGCGGCGGACGGCGTCGCCACGTCCGTGGCGGGTTTCCAGCCCTTCTACGGCACCTCGGCCGCGGCCCCGCACGCCGCGGCGATCGCCGCCCTGCTGCTGTCCGGCAAGCCGACGGCGACCCCGGCCGAAGTCCGCACGGCCCTGGTCTCGAGCGCGATCGACCTGGGCGCCCCCGGGTACGACCCGGTGAGCGGCAACGGCGTGATCATGGCCGGCCCGGCGCTGGCCGCGCTGGGCGTGCCCGCGAAGTAGCTTCCCTGATCAAGAGGACGGCCCGGTGAGCAGAGTGCTCGCCGGGCCGTTTTTGTCGGGGTGGCTGGGTACTGTCCCCGGCAGGATCCGGGCAGCGGAGGAGGTGGGCCGGTGGAGTACGAGTTCGAATTCGGTGGCGAGCTGTGGTTCTGGCGCGGTCCGGCGCCGTGGTACTTCATCACTGTGCCGGACGAGGAGTGCCGGCTCCTGCGGGAGGAATCGGCGTCGGTCAGCTACGGCTGGGGCATGATTCCGGTCCGGGCCCGGATCGGGGACAGCACCTGGTCGACCTCGCTGTTCCCGAAGGACGGGCGTTATGTCGTGCCGGTGAAAGCCGCGGTGCGCCGCGCCGAGAAGCTGGAGGAGGGTGATGTTCCGACTGTGCGGCTGGGGATCCGGGCGTGAACTGGTGGCTGTCTGCGCTGCTTTTGTGGCCGGGCTTCAGGTCGCTCGGCTTCGCCGGCTTGCGTCGCTTCGGTGGCCGAGGATTACGGGGCGTCGGGCGCTGGACGTTGGGTGGCGGACGTCGGGCGGTGGGCACCGGGTGGTGGGCACCCGACGTCGGGTGGCGGAAACCGGGTGGTGGGTGGCGGACACCGGGTGGTGGGCACCGGACACGGCACCGGACACCGGGTGGCGGGCACCGGGTCTCGCGGTGCCGCGGGCACGCGAGCCCGCAGGTCGCTTCCCTTACGCGCCTTCGGTCTCCGGGCCTCAGCCGGCCGCTTCGGTCACCAGGAGGTGGAATGCCGCCAGTCCCTCGCCGATCCGGTCGTGCCGGCGCACCTCCAGCCCGGCCGTCGCGAGTGCGTGTTCCAGCTCCTCCACCGGGCGCAGCCGGAAGCCGTGCTCGGTGAAGGGGGCCTTCGCCATCGCGGCCGGGTCGCCGATGCCGAGCACGAAGCGTCCGCCCGGCGCCAGCACCCGGGCGATCTCGGTGAAGGCCGCGGCCAGGTCCGACACGAAATACACCGTGTTGACCGTGATCGCGGCCGTCACGGAGGCGTCCGGCAGGGGCAGCGCGGTCATGGTGCCCTCGTGCAGCACGAGCCGTCCGGCGGCGACGTTCTCGGGGAAGGCGCGGCGGGCGTCGGTGAGCATCGTGGCCGACAGCTCGACGCCGTGCACCGTGCCGCCGTTCGTGGCTCGGAGCAGCAGGTCGAGGCCGAGGCCGCCGCCGAAGCCGATGTCCAGCGCCGTTTCGCCGCGGCGCACCGCCAGTGCCTCGACCGCCGCTGTCACGCGGCCGCGGTTCGCGCGGTTGAGCAGTCTTCCGACGGCGCGGCCGCGCAGCCCCCGCGGGTGACCGAGCTGGCGCGCGAGGCCGGCGAGCAGAGTGTTTCGTGGTCCCATCAGTACAGTCTGCGGCATTCGGGAGGAGAACGGCATGACCGGGAAAACGGCGGTGGTCACCGGGGCGGGCTCCGGGCTGGGCCGGCGGATCGCCCGCGCGCTGCTCGGCGCGGGTTACCAGGTGGCGCTGGCCGGCCGCCGCGAGGAGGCGCTGCGGGAGACCGCGGACGGTGACGGGAACGCGCTGGCCGTGCCGGTCGACGTCGCCGACGCCGAGGCCGTCGAGGGGCTGTTCGCGGCTGTCCGCGAGCGGTGGGGCCGGCTCGACCTGCTGGTCAACAACGCGGGCGTGTCCGTCGGCGGCACCGTCGCCGATCTGTCGGTGGACGACTGGCGCCGCACCGTCGACACCAATCTCACCGGCATGTTCCTGTGTGCGCAGCAGGCCGTGCGGCTGATGCGGGACCAGGACCCGAGGGGTGGCCGGATCATCAACAACGGTTCGATCTCCGCGCACGCCCCGCGCCCGGCCAGCGTCGGCTACACCGCCACCAAACACGCCGTGACCGGGCTGACCCGCTCGATCTCCCTCGACGGCCGCGCCTGGAACGTCGCGTGTGGACAGATCGACATCGGCAACGCCGCGACCGAGATGACCGAGCGCATGGCCGCCGGCATCCCGCAGGCCGACGGCCGCGTGGTCGCGGAGCCGACGTTCGACGCCGGCCACGTCGCCGATGCCGTGCTGTACATGGCCGCGCTGCCCCTGGACACGAACGTCCAGTTCCTCACCATCACGGCCACCACCATGCCGTTCATCGGCCGCGGTTAGGAAACGCCTCACGGGATGACGCGCTCGCGGCGGAACTCGTCGAAGAGCCGGTAGAACATCTGCTCGGTCTCCACGTAGGAATGGAACCCGGCGCGCCGGGACTTCGAGGTATCGGCGAACATGTCGTAGTCCCAGGAGAACACGAAGTCACCGAAGCTCCAGGCGGAGACGTCGGCGTACGAGGGTTTCAGGCCGTGCTCCGCCGCCATTTTCGTCCACAGTGGACCTTTGTCGGCCATGACGACGTCCAGTGACATCGGCAGCGGCGGCGCGGCTTCCAGCCCGAAGTAGGCGGCGATCTTCGGCCACAGCTCGCTCCAGCGGAACAGGTCGCCGTTGGCGATGTTGTACGCCTCGTCCGCCGTCGAGGTCGCGGCCCACACCGTCGCCTCGGCCAGCAGCCGCGCGTCGGTCATCTCCAGGAGACTGGTGTACGCGCCCGGGCGGCCCGGAAACCGCAGCGGCAGGCCGAGTTCCTTCGAGATCGACGCGTACACCGCGATCACCAGGGCGAGGTTCATCGGGTTGCGCGATGTTGTCCCACCGAGCGTCGTCCCGCCGACCACGGACGGCCGGATCGCCGACCAGGACCACGCCTTGCCGGCGCGCCGGCGTTCGAGGAAGGCCTGCTGGTCGACGTTGAACTCGGGCGGCATGTGCCCCGCGTCGGTCTCGCGCGCGGGCGTCTTGAACGGGCCGAGGTGCGCGCCGTAGACCTTGTACCCCTGCATCAGGCTCACGTGCCGCAGCCCGGGCGCGGCGGGTTCGAGCCCGTCCACCAGGTTCTCGAGCATCGCCAGGTTCGGCGGCACGAGCTCGGCCCAGGTGGGCCGGTCCTGGTAGGCGGCGTAGAAGAGGTGGGTCACGTCGCCGGCGTCCGCCAGCTTTGCCCGGGTGGCGGCCGCGTCGAGCAGGTCGACGGCGATGGTGCCGGGACCGCCGCGGCGCGACAGGCCGACGACGTCCCAGTCGCCGAGGCCGCGCAAGTGCTCGATCAGGTTCCGGCCGATGATCCCGTTCGCCCCGGCGACGAGGGCGACGTTGTGCGCTGTGCTCATGCCTCGATCCTGGAGCGCTTTCGGGCATGAGTCCAAGGCTTAGTTTTCACCCAAGCGATAAGATCTGCTCATGGCAAGCCTGAGGCAGCTCGAATACCTCGTGACGGTCGTCGACACGGGTTCGTTCACGCGGGCGGCCGAACAGCTGCACGTGACGCAACCGGCCCTTTCGCACCAGATGCGGGCGCTGGAGCAGACCGTCGGCGGCCCGCTGCTGGAGCGGCTGCCGCGCGCGGTGCGGCTCACGCCGATGGGACGCGCGATGCTGCCCCACGCGCGGGCGACGCTGGCCGACGCCGAGCGTGCCCGGTGCGCGGCCCGGCAGGCGGGCGGGCTGATGGCCGGTGAGCTGCTGGTCGCGACGGTCTACTCGGTGAGCCTCGGCGTGCTGCCGCCGGCGCTGCGCGTCTGGCGCCGCGAACGGCCGGAAGTCGACGTGCGCCTGTTCGAGTACCGGCACGCCGACGAG
>DASXYS010000195.1:0-44373 GCA_036502365.1 Amycolatopsis sp. | reverse complement strand
GTCGTCCACGTGGTCGTCCACGCCGAGGCGGTGCCAGGCCAGGTCGAGCAGCGACGCGGCCAGGTACTCGGTGGTCTTGAAGCCCTCGCCGTACTGCGCGGCGGCCTCCAGCTTCGCGACCTGCTCGGCCGGGAGGGACTCCCCCGTCTCGTGGTGCTTCGCGTAGTTCGCGAGCACCTCGGGCCACAGCATCCACATCTCGTTGACCTGCGAGGGGTATTCCACGAAGTCGCGCGGCACGTTGGTGCCGGAGAACGTCGGGAACTGCACCCCCGACAGCAGCGAGTGCAGCGCGTGCCCGAACTCGTGGAACGCGGTGGTGACCTCGTCGAAGGTCAGCAGGGTCGGCTCCCCCGCCGGCGGCCGGTTGACGTTGAGCACGTTCACCACGACCGTCTTGGCGCCGAGCAGCCCGGACTGGTCCACGAAGTTGTTCATCCACGCGCCGCCGCGCTTGGACTCGCGGGCGTAGTAGTCCATCAGGAACAGCCCGAGGCCACTGCCGTCGGCGTCGAAGACCTCGAAGATCCGCACCTCCGGGTGGTACTTCGGCAGGTCGTGGCGCTCGGTGAAGCTCAGCCCGTACAGCCGGCTCGCGGCGAAGAAGACGCCGTCGTGCAGCACGCGGTTCAGCTCGAAGTACGGCCGCAGCGCGGCGGTGTCGACCTGGAAGCGCTCGCGGCGGACCTTCTCCGCGTAAAACGCCCAGTCCCACGCCTTCAGGGCCGCGCCGGGGACGTCGGCCTCGAGGTGGCGCTGCAGTTCGGCCGCCTCGGTGCGCGCGTTCGCGACGGCGACCGGGGCCAGGCGCTCCAGCAGTCCGGTGGCGGCTTCGGCGGTCTTGGCCGTCTCGTCCGCAATCACGTACGCGGCGTGGTTCGGGTAGCCGAGCAGGGCCGCGCGCTCGGCGCGCAGGCGGACGATCTCGGCGGCCACCGCGTTGTTGTCGTGCTCGTTTCCGCGGTTGCCGCGGGAGACCGAAGCGGTGAAGATGCGCTCGCGCACCGCGCGGTTCTCCAGCGACTCCAGGGCCGCCTGCGCGGTCGGCAGCGTCAGGCTGAGGACGTACTTGCCCTCCTCGCCGCGGTCCGCCGCGGTCTCGGCGGCGGTCGCGATCGTGCCCGCGTCCAGCCCGGCCAGCTCGGCGGCGTCGTCGATCACCACGGCCAGGTCGTTCGTGTCGCGCAGCAGGTTCTGCTGGAAGCGGGTCTGCAGGGTGGACAGCTCGCCGTTCAGCTTGCGCAGCCGCTCCTGGTCCGCCTCGGGCAGGCCCGCGCCGGCGCGGCTGAAGTCGGTGTGGCGGCGCTCCAGCAGCCGCAGCGACTCCGCGTCGAGGCCCAGGCTTTCGCGGCGCTCGTGCAGCGCGCTGATCCGGGCGAACAGCCGCGGGTTCAGGTGGATCGCGTCGGCGTGCGCGGCCAGCCGCGGGGCCAGCTCGGCCTGGATGTCCTGGATCTCGTCGGTGGCGTTGGAGCCCACGATGTTGAAGAACGTGCCGCCGACGCGGTCGAGCAGGTCACCGGCCCGCTCCAGCGCGACGACGGTGTTCTCGAACGTGGGTGCTTCGGCGTTGCCCGCGATCTCCTCGATCTCGGCGCTGTGCCGGCTCAGCCCTTCTTCGAACGCGGGGCGATAGTGCTCCACCGCGATCCGGTCGAAGGGCGGCAGGGCGTAGGGCAGCTCGCTCGGGGCGGCGAACGGGTTCTCCGGCGACATCATCGGGTTGTGCTCCTGGTTCTTCACGTCGGTCCCGCCCACCCTACGGGTTCGCCGACCGACGAAAGGATCACTTCGCGGCGCCTGGCACCGCGCGTTCGAACCGGTGCGCTCAGTGCCCGGTGCTGCCGCCCACCACGGCGTCGCTTTCGCCCGCCTTGGCCTTGCGGCCGCGCTTGGCCTTGGCCTTCGGCGGCGGCGGGGCGATGCCGGCCAGGCTGCCGCCGTTGTCGTTGACGCGCAACACGAACGGCCGGGTCTCGGTGTAGCGGATCACCGAAACCGACGCCGGGTCCACCACGATCCGCTGGAACGCGTCGAGGTGCTGGCCGAGCGCGTCGGCCAGGATCGCTTTGATCACGTCGCCGTGGCTGCACGCGACCCACACCGCGTGGTCGCCGTGCTCGGCGGTGATCCGGGCGTCGTGCGCGCGGATGGCGGCGACGGCGCGGGCCTGCATCGCGGCCAGCCCCTCACCGCCGGGGAACACCGCGGCGGACGGGTGCCCCTGCACCACGCGCCACAGCGGCTCCTTGACCAGGGTCTTGAGCTCCCGGCCGGTCCACTCGCCGTAGTCCACTTCGGACAGCCGCGCTTCGACGGTCTTGGCCAGCCCGCGGTCGGCCGCGAGCGGGGTGACGGTCTGCTTGCAGCGCAGCATCGGCGAGACCACCAGCTCCGCCACCGGCACTCCGGCGAGGCGCTCCACCAGCTTGTCCGCCTGGGCCCGGCCGGTGTCGTCGAGGCCCACCTTCGGCGTGCGCCCGGCCAGCACCCCCGAGCCGTTGGCGGTGGACTTCCCGTGCCGCAGCAAGATGACCGTACTCACGACGCCACCCTAACCGGTGATCCGCGCCGGTCAGCTGCCGACCGGGCCCGCGCCCGGGTCGAGCACGCCGCCGAAGACCAGGCCGAACAGCACCACGCCGAGCACAAGCCGGTAAACCACGAACGGCACGAAGCTGCGGGTCTTGATGTAGGACATCAGCCAGGCGATCACGACATACCCGACGCCGAACGCCACCAGCGTCGCCAGGATGGTCGGGCCCCACTGGGCGGTTTCGCCGTTCTTGCCGATGTCGGTGAGCTTGTACAGGCCCGAGCCGAACACCGCGGGCAGGGCGAGCAGGAACGAGTACTCCGCCGCGTCCGCCCGGGTGTAGCCCATCAGCAGCCCGGCGCTGGTGGTGCCGCCGGAGCGGGAAACGCCGGGGATGAGCGCCAGCGCCTGGGCGAAGCCGAAGCCGAGGCCGTGCGGCACGGTGAGGTCGTCGAGCGTGCGCCGCTGCTTGGCCACCCGGTCGGCGATGAGCAGGACGATGCCGAACACGATCAGCGTCGTCGCCGTGATGCGCAGATCGCGGAACGCGGTGTCGATCTGGTTCTGCAGCAGCAGGCCGAGCACCACGATCGGCAGCGAGCCGACGATGATCAGCCAGCCGAGCCGGGCGTCGGGGTCCTGGCGCCAGTCCTTCCGGTAGATCGAGAAGAACCAGGCCCGCAGGATCCGGCCGATCTTCGCCGCGAAGTACAGGATCACGGCCAGCTCGGTGCCGATCTGGGTGACCGCGGTGAACCCGGCTCCCGGGTCGTCCCAGCCGGCCAGTGCCGCGACGATCCGCAGGTGCGCGCTGGACGAAACCGGCAGGAACTCCGTCAGCCCCTGCACCAGGCCCAGCACCAGCGCCTCGAACCACCCCATCAAGCCACTCCCGCTCGCTCGTATGCCTCGGCGGCCGCGATCAGCGCCGCCCCGTGCCCGCCGGTGTCCCCGAACGGGGTCACCGAAAGTGTCGTCACGCCCGCGCCGGCGAACTCGGTCATCCGCCCGGCGATCCGGTCCACCGGCCCGAGCAGCGACGTCGCATCGAGAAATTCGAGCGGCACCGCTGCCTTCGCGCCCTCGTAGTCCCGGGCCAGGTACTTCTCCTGCACCTCGGCCGCCTCGGCCTCGAAGCCCATCCGCGCGGCGAGCCGGTTGTAGAAGTTCTCCTCCCGGCTGCCCATGCCGCCGAGGTACAGCGCCGCGTGCGCCCGCACCGCGTCCGCGCAGGACCGCCAGTCCTCCCCCACGGCCAGCGGCACGATCGGGGCGACGTCGAAGCCGTCCAGCGTCCGGCCCGCTTTCTCGGCGCCCGAACGGATCCGCGCCAGTTGCTCGCCCGCGTGCTCCGGTGAGAAGAACACTGGCAGCCAGCCGTCGGCGACCTCTCCGGCCAGCGCCAGATTGCCCGGGCCGATCGCGGCGAGGTACACCGGGACCTGCTTGCGCTCGGGCCGGAACGACAGGCCCAGCACGGTGCCGGGGCCGTCCGGCAGCGGCAGCCGGAAGTGCTCGCCGTCGAAGCGCACCCGGCGGCGCGACTGGACCGCGCGGACGATCTCGAGGTACTCCCGGGTCCGGCCGAGCGGGTCGGCGAACCGCACCCCGTGCCAGCCCTCCGACACCTGCGGGCCGGAAACGCCCAGCCCGAGCCGGAACCGGCCGCCGGACAGGGTGTCGAGCGTCGCGGCCGTCATCCCGGTCATCGCCGGACTGCGGGCCGGGATCTGCAGCACGGCGCTGCCGACGTCGATCCGCTCGGTGCGCGCGGCGATCCAGCTGAGCACCGTGACGGCATCGGTGCCGTAGGCCTCGGCGGCCCACACCACGGCGTAGCCGAGCGCGTCCGCCCGCTGCGCCAGGGCCAGATTCGCGGTGTGCTCCCCCGCGCCCCCGTAGCCCAGGCTGAGTCCGATGTGCACGATTCGAGACTCTAACGGGGGCCGCCGTCACGACACGGCGTCACCTTGGTCAAGTCCTCGCGGGCCGGACCACTAGGCTCGGCCGTCGTGGAGAAGCGACAGTTGGGCCGTTCGGGTCTGCGGGTATCGCGGATGGGCCTCGGCACGATGACCTGGGGCAGCGACACCGACGCCGACGAGGCGGCCAGCCAGCTCGTCGCGTTCGTCGACGCGGGCGGCACGCTCGTGGACACCGCCGACATCTACGCCGAGGGCGAGGCCGAGCGCCTGCTCGGCAGCCTGCTGGGCGACCTGGTGCCGCGCGACGACGTCGTGGTCGCGACCAAGGCCGTCGCCCGCCGCACCGAGGGCCCGTTCGGCGGCGGCGCGTCCCGCGGAGCGCTGCTGTCCGCGCTGGAGGGCTCGCTGCGCCGGCTCGGCACCGACCATGTCGACCTCTGGCAGCTGCACGCGTGGGACGCGTGCGTGCCGATCGACGAGACGCTCTCCGCCCTCGAGTACGCCGTGAACAGCGGCAAGGCCCGCTACGTCGGCGTCTCCAACTACGCGGGCTGGCAGCTCGCCACGGCCGCCGCCCGGGCCGCCGCGGCCGCGCCGATCGTGGCCGGCCAGTTCGAATACTCGTTGCTGGAGCGCGGAATCGAACGCGAGGTCGTGCCGGCCGCCGGGCACCACGGGATCGGGCTGCTGCCGTGGGCCCCGCTCGGCCGGGGTGTGCTCACCGGCAAGTACCGCACCGGCACGCCCGCCGACTCGCGCGGGGCGTCCAACGTTTTCGCCGGCTACGTGGAGCACCACCGCACCGACCGCGCGGCCCGGATCGTGCAGGCCGTCGCCACCGCCGCCGAGGGGCTCGGCACGTCGCCGCTGGTGGTGGCCTTGGCCTGGGTGCGCGACCGGCCGGGGGTGATCGCGCCCGTGGTCGGCGCCCGCGACACCGGGCAGCTCACCGGCTCGCTTTCGGCGGAAGCCCTGAACCTGCCGACCGCCATCCGGAGCGCGCTCGACGACGTCAGCGCGGTCGAGGCCGGGTACCCGGAACGGGGGCCGCATTGAAGCGCAGGTGTCTGTTGAGTGACACGGACGTGACGGCAGGACAATCGTGGGGGATGCTGGTGAGGACACCTCGCCGAAGGAAAGCAGGAGGCTTCAAGGTGCGTCGGCTCACCGCCGTGTCGCGGATCGCGATCCCGCTGGCCGGTGCCCTGGCGCTGTCCGCGTGCTCGTCCACCGGTCAGGACAACACCGACTCGCTGCAGGTGGTGAACAACCCCGTCGCGGCGAAGGCGGCCGTCTCCCCCGCGGTGAGCGTGAAGCCCGCCGGCCAGGTGCTGGTCACCGCCGCGGTCTCCGCGCTGGCCACCGACCAGCAGAGCCACACACTCGTCGTCGCGCTCGCGCAGCCGCCGTCGGTGCAGGTGTACGACCTCGGTTCGCTGGGCGCGCCCAAGATCACCGTGCCGCTGCCCGGCCCCGCCGAGAGCCTGTCGGCGTCCGGCGGGCAGGCGCTCGCCGGCATCCCGACGAAGGGCGTGCTGGCCCGGATCTCCTTGCCCGGCGGGCAGCTGCACACCGAGCCGGTGGCCGGGCAGCCCGCGGCCGGCGTCGCCGACGGGGCGGACACGGTCGTCGCCGTCCGCGACCGCAAGGCCGTGGAGGTGCTGGCGAACGGCGCCGTCACCAAGACCATCACCGGACAGCTCTACAGCGCCGACGACGTGATCGACACCGGCCAGAACGTGGTCGTGCTGGACCGGCTGCGCACGGCCGTGTTCAGCGTCGACGTGAACGCCGGGACGATGGGCGAGGGCCTGCGCGCCGGGGACGGCGCCGCGAACGCGGTCGCCGACTCCTACGGCCGCGTGCTGGTCACCGACGCCCGCGCCGGCGCGCTGCTGGCGTTCTCCACCGGCCCGCTGATCCTGCGGCAGCGCTACCCGGTGCCGGGCGGGGTCTACGGCATCGCCTACGACAAGCAGCGCAGCCTCGCGTGGGTCACCCTCACCGGCACCAACCAGGTGGTCGGGTTCGACGTCCGCGGCGGCGAACCGACCGAGAAGTACCGTTTTCCGACCGTGCGCCAGCCGGATTCGGTGGGCGTCGACGAGCAGACCGGCCGGGTGATCGTGGGCTCGGCCGCCGGGGAAGGGACCCAGGTGATCCAGCCATGACGACGATCGACGAGGCGGTGGTCGAAGGGGATTGGGAGTATCGCCGCCTGCGGCTGCCCCCGGGGGTGTCCCGCAGAGCGGCGATGGTGCAGCTGTCCATCCACGCCGAGTTCGCCGGCTGGGAGCTGCGCAACGTGCGCCTCTACGCCGACGGCACCCGGCGGATCTGGTTGCGCCGCAAGCGCACCGCCGCCGACCGGCTGCCCGGGCTCGCCACCTGATCAACCTCGTGAGTGCCTACGACGGTAAGAACCGGCGTGAACACTCACGAGTCTTGCCGGTAGGTCGCACGCACCTGCGCGACGATCCGGGGCACGACCTGCGCCGCCGCCTCCAGCGGGACGACGTGGCCGATCCCCGGCAGCACCACCGCCGTCCCGTTCGCGAGGCCGCCGACCAGCTGCTCCACGTCCTCGGCCGCGACGATCCGGTCCCGCTCCCCCACGATCGCCGTCACCGGCAGCCCGCCGACACGCGAGAGCGCCGCCTCCCGCGCGTACGCGTCGAGCGCCGGCCGGAACTGCGCGACGGTGTGCGGCCAGTTGCCGCGGATCATCTTCACGGTCAGCTCGACCAGCTCCGGGTCCGGGTCGTCGCCGAAGAGCCACCAGCGCAGGCCCGCGCTCACCGCGCGGCTGGTGCGCTGGCGGACCAGGCCGTACAGCTTGCCGCCGAGCACCAGCTCCAGGTCCTGCGCCAGCTTGCCCAGCGCGTTCGGCCACGCCGCGGACGCCTCGGTGGCCAGCCGCCCGGACGACGTCGCGAGCAGCACCAGCCCGGCCGCGCGGCGGGCGAACAGCTCCGGGTGCCGCTGGGTCAGCGACATGATCGCGAGCCCGCCCATGTCGTGGCCGACGAGCACCACACGCCCTTCCGGCACAACGTGTTCGAGGACCTCCGCGAGGTCGTCGCCGAGCCGGGCCATCGTCGCGGTGCCCCGGCGGGCGCGGCCGGAGCCGCCGTGCCCGCGGTGGTCGTAGCTGACCACCGCGAGCGGCTCGTCGACCGCGGCCATGAGCACCGGCGCGATCCGGTCCCAGCTGCGCTGGTCGAGCGCGTACCCGTGCAGCAGCAGCACGGTCACGGCCGCCTCGGGGTCGCCCCGGTGCACGACGTGCAGGGGCGTCCCGTCGGCGAGCGTGAAGTCCGGCATCAGGAGGAGCGCAGGAACCGGTCCAGCACACGGGTGCCGAACTTCAGCGCCTCGACCGGCACCCGCTCGTCGACGCCGTGGAAGAGCCCGGAGAAGTCCAGGTCGGCCGGCAGCTTCAACGGCGCGAAGCCGAAGTTGCGGATGCCCAGCTGCTGGAACGACTTCGCGTCCGTGCCGCCGGACAGCATGTACGGCAGGGTGCGGGCGCCCGGGTCCTCGGCGAGCACGGCGGCCGTCATCGCGTCGACCAGCGCGCCGTCGAAGGTGGTCTCGACCGGCGGCAGCTCCATCCACTCCTTCTCGATGTCCGGGCCGAGCAGTTCTTCGAGCTCGCGGTCGAACGCGTCGATGCGGCCGGGCAGGATGCGGCAGTCCACCGCGGCCTCGGCGACCGACGGGATGACGTTCGACTTGTAGCCGGCGGTGAGCATGGTCGGGTTCGCGGTGTCGCGCAGGGTCGCGCCGATCATCCGGGAGATGTTGCCCAGCTTCGCGACCGAGCCCTCGATGTCGTCCTCGGGGAAGTCCCAGCCGGTGATCTCGGTGACGCCGGCCAGGAACTCGCGTACGGAATCGGTCAGCACCAACGGGAACTGGTGCTGACCGAGCTTCGCGACCGCCTCGGCGAGCTTCGTGACGGCGTTGTCCCGGTGGATCATCGAGCCGTGGCCCGCGGTGCCGCGCACGCGCAGCTTCATCCAGCGGATGCCCTTCTCGGCCGTCTCGATCACGTACGCGCGGACGTTGTCCTTCAGTGTGATCGAGAAGCCGCCGACCTCGCTGATCGCCTCGGTGACGCCCTCGAACAGCTCGGGCCGGTTTTCCACCAGCCACTGCGCGCCGAACTTGCCGCCGGCCTCCTCGTCGGCGACGAAGGCGAACACCAGGTCGCGCGGCGGCACGATGCCGTTGATCTTGTAGTGCCGGGCCAGCGCCAGCGTCATGCCGACCATGTCCTTCATGTCCACGGCGCCGCGGCCCCACACGTAGCCGTCCTGCACCGCGCCGGAGAATGGGTGCACCGACCACTCCGCCGGGTCGGCCGGGACCACGTCGAGGTGGCCGTGGATCAGCAGCGCGCCGCGCGTGCGGTCGGCGCCGGGCAGCCGGACCACGACGTTGTGCCGGTCCTTGCCGCCGGACTCGACGTAGGTGATCTCGTAGCCGGCGTCGGTCAGCTTCTCCGCGACGTACTCGGCCGCGGCGCGCTCGCCCACGAGGGTTTCGGGGTCGCCGGTGTTGGTGGTGTCGATGCGGATGAGCTCGCTGGTCAGCGTGACGGCCTCGTCCGCGGCGGCGTCGATCAGGTTCGGTTCGGTCACCGGCCATTCCTATCATCCGGCCCGGCCGCACGCCGCCGTCCCGCACCGCGGGACCCGGGCCGGGCTGCCGAAGACCCGGCCGCGCTCAGCCGCGCTCGAGTGCGGAGACCACCTCGGGCACCGGGTGCAGGTGCTCGTTCAGCAGCCGCAGCGCCGTGGCCGGCTCGTGCGCGTCGATCGCCGCGACCAGCTGGCGGTGTTCGGCGTCGATGATCGAAAGCCGTTCGGGCCGGGCCTCCAGGGCGCGGACGGCGACCCGCTGCTGACGCGAGCGGAGCGTGTCGTACAGCTCGGTGAGCACGGAATTGCCCGCGGCGTTGACGATCGCGCGGTGGAACTGGCGGTCCAGGCCCGAGACGGCGAACCAGTCGCGGTCCTTCCCGGCGCGGCCCATCTGCTCGATCAGCCCGGCCATCTCGGCCGGGGCGCCCGCCCGCGCGGCGCAGACCTCGCCGAGCGCGTGGCCCTCGATCAGCCGCCGGCTCTGGTAGACCTCTTCCAGCTCACGCGCGGTGACCGTGCGGACCTGCGCGCCCTTGCGCGGCAGCAGGCTGATGAACCGCTCGGCCTCCAGCCGGTGGAACGCTTCGCGCACTGGCGTCCTGGACACGCCCACCACCCCGGAGACCCACAGCTCGTCGAGGAACCGGCCGCCCTCCAGCGCGCCCGAGATGATCCCGTCGCGCAGCCAGGCGTACACCCGGTCCCGAGCCGGTCCGCCGCCCTCGGCTCCGACCGTGCCCGGTGCGGTGGTGGTCATGCCTCTCCCTTCGTCCGGCGCCGGCATCGGCGCGGTGGCGAGCCTACACCTCTGGACCCCGGCGATATCCGCCGTGTATACACGGTGCACACAGGAAAAAAGGCCGGGATCTCCACTACACGGCCGCTTTCCCGCTTATGAGAGGACACTCCCATGGTCCACGTGGCCGTCGCGCAGTTCGCCCCGACCGAGGACAAGCCCGCCAACCTCGCCGCCGTGACCCGGCTGGTCGACGAGGCCGTGGCCCGCGGCGCCCAGCTGGTACTGCTGCCCGAATACACCATGTTCACCGTGCCCGCGATGGACGAGCGGTTCGTCGCCTCCGCCGAGGACCTCGACGGCACCTTCGTCACCGGGCTGCGCGACCTCGCCAAGGACCGCGGCGTCGCGATCGTCGCCGGGATGAACGAGGCTCTGCCGGGCGGCTCGCGGATCTCGAACACCCTCGTCGCGGCCGGTCCGGACGGCGCCATTTCCGCGCTGTACCGCAAGATCCACCTCTACGACGCCTTCGGCTTCCGCGAGTCCGATGTGGTCAAGGCCGGGGACATCACCGCGCCGGAAACGTTCGAGGTCGACGGCGTCACCTTCGGCCTGCAGACCTGTTACGACCTGCGCTTCCCGGAGATCACGCGGCGGCTCGCGGACGCGGGCGCGCAGGTGGTGCTGCTGCCGGCGGAGTGGGTGCCGGGGCCGCTGAAGGAGTACCACTGGAGCACGCTGGTGCGGGCGCGCGCGATCGAGAACACCGTCTACGTGGCCGCCTCGGGCCAGGCCGCGCCCATGGGCTCCGGCACCAGTTTGGTCGTCGACCCGATGGGCGTGGTGATCGCCTCCCTCGGCGAGCAGACGGGAACCGCGGTCGCCGAGGTGACGGCTGCGCGCATCGCGCAGGTGCGGGCGAAGAACCCGGCGCTGGAACTGCGGCGGTTCACGGTCGTCGAGCGCTGAGCCGCGGGCCTCAGGAGCGGGGTTCGACCGGCTCCTGATAGGTCTCCCACGACTTGGCTTGATGCGTGACCTCGTCATAGGGGTAGGGCATCCCGCCGACCACGATGAACTTCGATCTTGAGGTCCCGTTTCAGCCGGTACCTGAAGTACTTGCGAGGGTCGATCACCATGGTGCCCACCGGGGTCTCCAGTGCCCCTTTGCGGACCATCAGCCTACCGGGCGGCTTCCTCGGGTTTCCCCGCGCCACGGCCGATCTCCTTGACCACCGCGGCCGCGCCGGGCGCCGCCGCGAGCCGGCGCGCCAGGTCAAGAGCCACCGCCAGTTCCGTGCCCGCGGGGACGACGCGGTGGACGAGCCCCCAGCGCGCCGCGGCCGCCGCCGTCAGCCGGCCATCGCCGTGGCGCAGCTCGTGGACCAGCTCTTCCGGGAGTTCGGCAGGCATCCGCGCGGGCGGGTCCGGCAGCGCGAACTCGGCGTGCTCGGCGGCCACGATCAGGTCGGCCACCAGCGCCAGCTCGAACCCGCCGCCGCGGGCGAGGCCGTTGACGGCGGCGATCAGCGGCTTGCCGACGCGGAACAGGTCGTGGACACCGGCGAACCCGCCCACGCCGGGCATCAGGTCCCAGCCGGCGCAGAAGAATTCGCGGCCCGCGCCGGTGACCACGCCGGCGCGGACGCCGGGGTCGCCGCCCAGCCGCATCAGCGCTTCGTAGAGGGCCCGGCTCACGTGCTGGTCCATGGCGTTGCCGCCCGGACGGTCGATGGTGGCGACGAGCACGCCGTCGAAGACTTCGGTGCGGACGACGCTCGGGGATGTGGCGGTCATGGTGTTCCTGGTGGCGCGGCGGAGGACCCGGACGCCGGGGACGGTAGCCGCACCGCGGCCCGGTGGCAATTCGCCATCCGACTGACTCGACAGTCAAGCGACTGTCGCAATTCCCCTTCGCAGCAGCGATCTGCCGCTCCAAACAGCTGCCGCCCGGATGAGTATTGCGATTATCGCAACGCCGGGCTACCGTCGTCCGGCATGGACGAGACGGAGCAGCTGCGGACGCGGGTCCGGGAGCTGATCCGGTCCATGCCGGGAGCCCAGCGGGAGTTCGCCGCCGCGATCGGGCTCGACGAGACGAAACTGTCCAAGGCGCTCACCGGCACCCGCCGGTTCTCGCCCCACGAGCTGGTCCGCGTCGCGGAATACTGCGGCGTCACGGTCAACTGGCTGCTCAACGGCAGCGACGACGCGAAGACCGTCACCGCGGTCCCGGCGCCGGCGACGCGGCTCGCCGGCGAGCCCGGGCAGTCCGAGCCGCGGCGGCGGATCCTGGAGACCGCGTGGCAGCTGATCGCCGAGCGCGGCTACCACCGGGTGCGCATCGCCGACATCGCGAAGGCATGCGGCACCAGCACCGCCACCATCCACTACCACTTCCCGAGCAAGACCGAGGTACTCAACGAAGCGTTGCGGCGCAACGTGAAGCTCGCGTTCGACCGGCAGGTCGCCGAGCTGCACGCCGTCGACGACGCCCACGACCGGCTGCTGAAGCTGGTCGAGCTGCAACTCCCGGCCGACGGCGTGCTGCACGCCGAATGGTCGGTCTGGCTGCAGGTGTGGAACGAGGTCTCGCTGAACCCGGCGCTGCGGTCGCTGTACACCGATTCGTACGACCGCTGGCACCGGACCATCCTGATGACCATCCGCACCGGCCAGGAGCAGGACGCGTTCCGCGTGGCCGACGCCGACGCCGCCACCGAGCAGCTCACCGCGCTGATCGACGGGCTCGGCATCCAGGTGCTCACCCACAAACCGGGCAGCACCGTGGCCACGATGCGCAAGCACCTGCACGACTTCATCGAATCCTCGATCGTCAAGGGAGCCTGATGAACCACGAGGTCATCGTCACCTGCGCCCTCACCGGCGCCGGTGACACCGTCGGCCGGAGCCCGCACGTGCCGGTCACCCCCGCCGAGATCGCCGCCAGCGCGATCGAAGCCGCCAACGCCGGCGCGGCGGTGGTGCACATCCACGTCCGCGAGCCCGGCACCGGCGCGCCCTCGCGGGAGGTCGCGCTGTACCGGGAGGCGGTGCGGCTGATCCGCGAGTCCGATGTGGACGTCGTGGTCAACCTGACCGCGGGCATGGGCGGCGACCTGGTGCTCGACCAGGAGGACCCGCTCAAGCCGGTCGACGGCACGGACCTGGTCGGCGCGCTGGACCGGCTCCCCCACGTCGAGGAGCTGCTGCCCGACATCTGCACGCTCGACTGCGGCTCGCTGAACTTCGGCGAGGGCAGCCAGCTCTACGTGTCCACTCCGGACATGCTGCGCCTCGGCGCCGGGCGGATCCAGGAACTCGGCGTGAAGCCCGAGCTGGAGATCTTCGACACCGGGCACCTGTGGTTCGCGTCCAAAATGGTCGAGGAGGGCCTGATCGACGCGCCGCCGCTGTTCCAGCTCTGCATGGGCATCCCGTACGGCGCGCCTGCCGACCCCGGGCTGCTGGGCGCCATGGTGAAGCTGCTGCCCGAGGGCGCGCAGTGGGCGTCGTTCGCGATCGGCCGGGACCAGATGCCGTGGGTCGCGCAGTCGGTGCTGCTCGGCGGGCACGTCCGGGTCGGGCTGGAGGACAACCTGTACCTGGCCCGCGGGGTCAAGGCGACCAACGGGCAGCTGGTGGAGCGCGCCGTCGGCATCGTCGGCGATCTCGGCGCCACGGTCGTCGGCCCGGACCGGGCCCGCCAGATCCTCGGGCTGAAGGAGCGGGTCCATGCCTGAGGTATCCACAGTGGACACCGTCGCCTGTGTCGGCGCCGGGGTGATCGGCGGCGGCTGGGTCGCGCACTTCCTCGCCCGGGGCTACCGCGTCCGGGCGTGGGACCCCGCGCCGGACGCCGCCGCGAAGCTCACCCGGCTGGTCGACGCCGCCTGGCCCGCGCTCACCAGCCTCGGCCTGGCCGAGGGGGCGAGCCGGGACCACCTGACCGTCACGGCCACGCTGGCTGAAGCCGTCGAGGGCGCCGGGTTCGTGCAGGAAAGCGCGCCGGAAGACCTGGCGCTCAAGCAGAAGCTGCTGGCCGACATCGACGCCGTCACCCCGGCCGGGGTGATCGTCGCGTCGTCGACCTCGGGCTACGGCATGACCGAGATGCAGGTCGCGGCGAAGACGCCGGAGCGGCTCGTGGTGGGCCACCCGTTCAACCCGCCGTACCTCATCCCGCTGGTCGAGGTCGTCGGCGGGAAGCTGACCTCGCCGCAGGCGGTCGAGTGGGCGAGCGCGTTCTACCGCCACGTGGGCAAGACCGTGATCACCATGGCCGACGAGGTGCCCGGGTTCATCGCCAACCGGCTGCAGGAGGCGCTGTGGCGCGAGGCCCTGCACATGGTCGCGAACGGCGAGGCCACCGTCGAGCAGATCGACACCGCCATCACCGACGGGCCCGGCCTGCGCTGGCCAGTGCAGGGCCCGATGCTCACCTTCCACCTCGCCGGCGGTGAGGGCGGCATGGCGCACATGCTCGACCACTTCGGGCCGTCGCTGAAGTCGCCGTGGACCCGCCTCGACGCGCCGGAGCTGACCAAGAAGCTGCGCGACGCCGTGGTCGAGGGCTGCGAGGAGGAGGCGGGCGAGCGCACCATCGCCGACCTCGTCGCCGAGCGCGACCGGGCGATCATCGCGATCCAGGAAGCCGTCGGACAGGCCCGCCGTGGGTGAGCCGCTGGTGCACCGCGACCGGGTCCGTCCGGAGTGGATCGACTACAACGGCCACCTTTCCGAGCCCTACTACGTGCTCGTCTTCGGCGACGCCACCACCGCGCTGATGGACGCCACCGGCCTCGACCCGGCGTATCGAGCGGCCACCGGCGCTTCGCTGTACACAGTGGAGGCCCACGTCCGATACCTGCGAGAGGTCAGCGCGGACGCCGAACTCGAGGTGGCCACGTCCGTGCTGTCGGTCGGGGCGAAGAAGACCCGGCTCTGCCACGAGATGCGCGTCGGCGGCGAGCTGGTGGCCACCGAAGAACTGCTGTGCCTGCACGTCGCCGGCAGCAGAGCCTCGCCGTTCCCCGACGACGTCGCGGAGCGGCTCCGCCAGCACGCCAGCCCGGTCCCGGACTACGCGGGGCGCGCGATCGCTTGAACCCTCCCGAACTCCGTCCCCACCGGAAGACTCCCATGGAAGAGCGATGTACTGATCCGACCGAAAGCAGGCGGACACGGTCTGCAGCCGAACCGCTCGAAGGAACCCTTTTCCGCCGTGGCTGCCGTCGGATCAGTACCGAAGAGCACAGCAGGCCGAATCCCTTGTCCCGGCGCCGGTTCCTGACCGCGGCCGTCGGCGGCGCCGCGTTGCTGGGCGCCGCTCCCCTGCTCGCCGCGTGCGGCGGGAGCGGCGTCGCGGCCGCGGCACCCACCGGTCCGCCACGACGCGGCGGCACCCTGCGTGTCGGCGTCACCGGCGGCGGCGCGTCCGACACCATCGACCCGCACATCCCGGCGACCAACCCGGACATCGCGCGGGTGATCAACCTCTACGAGCCGCTGCTGATCCGCGACCACGAATACCGGCTCCAGCCGGTGGTGGCGCAGTCGCTGACCTCGTCGCCCGACGCCCGGACGTGGACCGCGGTGCTGCGCGAGGGCGTCAAGTTCCACGACGGCCGCCCGGTCACGCCCGCGGACGTGGTGGCCACGTTCAAGCGGATCACCGACCCGAAGGACCCGAAGAGCGGTGCCGCCGGGCTGACCATGCTCGGCGAGGTGGTGCCGTCCGGCGACACCGCGGTGGAGTTCCGGCTGACCGCCCCGAACGCCGGCTTCGACGACCTGCTCGGCCAGTACAACCTCGGCATCGTGCCGGCCGACTTCGACGTGAAGCGGCCGATCGGCACCGGGCCGTTCCGGATGGGCCAGTTCACCGCCGGGCTGCAGAGCACCTTCGTGCGCAACGAGCACTACTGGCGGCCCGGCCAGCCCTACGCCGACCAGCTGGTGCTGATCAACTTCGCCGAGGACGACGCCCGGATCAACGCGCTGCTGTCCTCGCAGGTGGACGCGATCGACCAGGTCCCGGTGGCGCTGGTGGACGTGCTGCGCAGCGACCCCCGCATGCGCGTGCTCACCTCCGACACCGGCACCTGGCTGCCGTTCACCATGCGCGTGGACCGGCCGCCGTTCGACGACGTGCGGGTACGCCAGGCGCTGCGGCTGGTGGTGGACCGCGAGCAGATGATCAACCAGGTGCTCAGCGGCCAGGGCCGGGTGGGCAACGACCTGTACGCGCCGTTCGACCCGGCGTATGCGAAAGACCTGCCGCAGCGGAGACAGAACATCGACGAGGCGAAACGGCTGCTGGCCGCCGCCGGGAAGCCGGACCTCGACATCGAGCTGGTCACCGCGCCGATCCAGGCGGGCGCGGTCGAGGCGGCGCAGGTGTTCCAGCAGCAGGCGAAGGCCGCCGGGGTGACCGTCCGCATCCGCAAGCTCGACACCACCACGTTCTACGGCGAGAACTACCTGTCCTGGGACTTCGCGCAGGACTTCTGGTACACCCGCAACTACCTGCCGCAGGTGGCGGGCGGCTCGCTGCCGAAGTCGCCGTACAACGAAACCCATTGGAGCGACCCGGAGTTCACCGATCTCGTCGCCCGCGCCAGCTCCACTGTGGACGCTCAGGCCCGTGGCGCGCTGCTGCACCGGGCGCAGCAGATCGAGTACGAGCGGGGCGGGCTGATCGTCTGGGGCTTCGTCGACCAGGTGGACGCCCATCAGGCCTACGTCGCCGGGCTGGTGCCCGACCGGACCGGGATCTCGCTTTCGGGCTACCAGTTCCGCGAGACCTGGCTCGGCACGGCCTCAGGAGGTGCGGCATGACCAGACTGATCGTCAAACGCCTGCTCGTGAGCCTCGCCGTGTTGTGGCTGGTGACGCTGCTGGTGTTCGTCGCGACCCTGCTGCTGCCGGGTGACCCGGCGCGCGCCATCCTCGGCCAGCAGGCGACACCGGAGCGGATCGCCGCGCTGCAGCACCAGCTGCACCTCGACGAGCCGGTCTGGTTGCGCTACCTGGACTGGCTGGGCGGGTTGTTCACCGGCGACCTCGGCACGTCGACCTCCACCCAGGGCCCGGTGACGGCGTTGCTCGGCGACCGCGTCTCGGCGTCGCTGGTCCTGCTGGTCGTCGCCGCGGTGATCGCCACCCCGCTCGGCCTCGCGCTCGGCACCTGGAGCGCGCTGCGCCGCGGCCGGGCGACCGACCAGACCATCTCGGGGATCAGCCTGGTGATCGCGGCGCTGCCGGAGTTCGTGATCGGCCTTGCGCTGATCGTGCTGTTCGCGACCACGGTGTTCAAGGTCCTGCCGTCGGTCACGCTCACCCCGCCCGGCGAAGCGGTGTGGCGGCAGCCGAGCCAGCTCGTGCTGCCCGTGATCACGCTGGTGCTGGTCGTGATGCCCTACATCACGCGGATGATGCGCGGGACGATGAACGAGGTCCTCGACTCCGGCTACGTCGAAATGGCCCGGCTCAAGGGCCTGCGCGAGCGGACGATGCTGGTGCGCCACGCGCTGCCGCACGCGGTGGGACCGGTCGCGCAGGTGGTCGCGCTGCAGCTGGCGTGGCTCGCCGGCGGAGTCGTGGTGGTCGAGTTCCTGTTCCGCTATCCGGGGATCGGCCAGGCGCTGATCGACGCGGTGGGCAAACGCGACGTGGCCGTGGTCCAGGCCATCACGCTGATCATCGCCGCGGTGTACATCGTGGTGAACCTGATCGCCGACGTCGTCGGCATCCTCGCGGATCCCAAGCTGCGAACGGAGACGGCATGAGTACACAATCGCGGCAGCCTGCTCGTGCCGCCGACCGGGTGCGGGTGTCCCGCAAGACACAGGAGACGGTCCGATGACCGCCGTGGAAACTGCGCCTGCCGTGTCCGAGAAAGCGCCGGAGAAAGCCGTCGGGCTGTGGCGCACGGCGTGGGCGTTCCCGCAGGCCAAGGTCGGCACGGTGCTCGCCGGGGCCGTGGTGCTGGTGGCGCTGCTCGGCCCGTGGCTCGGGCCGGTGCTGACCGGCTACGGCACCACGGACTTCGCGGGCAAGCCGTTCAAGCCGGACGGGATCGCGGGCACCGACGGTCTCGGCCGCGACGTGCTGACCCGGTTCCTGGCCGGCGGCACCACCCTGCTGCTGTACGCGGTGCTCGCCACTGTCCTGGGGATCGTGCTGGGTGCGTTGCTCGGCATGATCGCGGGTTACGGCGGCGGCTGGCTCGACAGCATCCTGATGCGCGGCAACGATGTCCTGCTGTCCTTCCCCCAGCTGGTCATCGCACTGCTCGCGATCGCGGTGATCGGGCCGAAGGGCTGGCTGCTGGTGCTGGTGATCGGCCTGACGCACGCGCCCCGCACCGCGCGGGTCGCCCGCCAGGCCACGGTCGCGGTGCGGGGCAGCGACTACATCCGCGCGGCCGAGATGTATGCGGTGCCGCGCGGGCAGATCCTGTTGCGCGAGATCCTGCCGAACATCACCGGCCCGCTGATGGTGGAGGTGGGGCTGCGGCTGACGTTCTCCATCGGCTACATCGCCTCACTGTCTTTCCTGGGCCTCGGCATCCAGCCGCCCACGGCCGACTGGGGCCTGATGATCAACGAGAACCGGATCGCGCTGGTCGTGCAGCCGTGGGGCGTGCTGCTGCCGGTCGCCGCGATCGCGCTGCTCGCCGTCGGCACCAACCTCGTGGCCGACTCGCTCGCCTCGGCCGCGGCCGGGCGCACCCGGGAGGCCCGCTCATGACCGAGCATGAAACCGACTCCACCGCCGGGCTCGCGCTCGAAGTGACCGGACTGGCTGTGCGAACCGCTGCGGGCCACGCGGTGCTAGGCGGCGTCTCGTACGCGATCGCGCCCGGGGAGGTGCTCGCGCTGGTGGGTGAGTCCGGCTCCGGCAAGACCACGGCCGGGCTGGCCGCGCTCGGGCACTTCCGGCGCGGCCTGGTCTCCGCGGGCGGGACGGTGACCGTGCGCCCGCGCGACGGCGAGCCCGTCGACATCCTCGCCCTCGACGCCGCCGGGCGCCGGAAGCTGCGCGGCAACGTGATCGCCTACATCCCGCAGGACCCCGCGCTGTCGCTGAACCCGGCGTTGCGGATCGGCCTGCAGATCGCGGAAGTCCTTGAGACGCACGGTTATCCGGGCCCGGTCGAGGACCGCGTCGCCGAGGTGCTGGCCGAGGTCGGGCTGCCCGCCGACGAGGACTACCGGCGCCGGTACCCGCACCAGCTGTCCGGCGGGCAGCAGCAGCGCGTGGGCATCGCGATGGCGTTCGCCTGCCGGCCGAGCGTGGTCGTGCTCGACGAGCCCACGACCGGGCTCGACGTGATGACCCAGGCGCTGGTGCTGGAGACCGTGCGCTCGTTGACGGCCGAGCACCGCGTCGCGGCGCTCTACATCACGCACGACCTGGCCGTGCTCGCGGAGCTGGCCGACCGGGTCGCGGTGATGTACCGGGGCGACGTCGTCGAGACCGGGCCCGCGGATCAGGTCCTGCGACGGCCCGCGCACGCGTACACCCGACGGCTGCTGGCCGCCGTGCCCGACCTCGCCGCGGATGCGGGCACCGCTCCCCCGCCGTCAGACGCGGTGCTGGCGGCGCGTGGGATCCGCGTCTCCTTCGGCGATCTTCAGGTGCTGCGCGGTGTCGATGTTTCGGTGACCCGGGGCGAATGTCTGATGCTGCTGGGCGAGTCCGGATCCGGCAAGACCACGCTGTCGCAGTGCAT
This sequence comes from Amycolatopsis sp., assembly GCA_036502365.1. GTDB lineage: Bacteria > Actinomycetota > Actinomycetes > Mycobacteriales > Pseudonocardiaceae > Amycolatopsis. The sequence continues at coordinate 24,785 of DASXYS010000195.1, read as the reverse complement.
CGCCGGGCTCGCCCGGGAGTACACCGGCACCGTCGCGCTGGAGGGCACACCGCTCGCGGCCGCCACCCGGCAGCGCAGCAACGACGAGCGGCGGCGGATCCAGTACGTGTTCCAGAGCCCGTTCTCTTCGCTGAACCCGCGCAAGACCGTCGCGCAGTCGATCGAGGTTCCGCTGGTGCGGCTCACTTCGCTGTCCCGGGCGCAGCGGCGGGACCGCGTCGCCGAGATGCTGGACCGGGTCCGGCTCGGGCGCGACCTGGCGAACCGGCTGCCCGACCAGCTCTCCGGCGGGGAACGGCAGCGGGCCGCGATCGCCCGCGCGCTCGTCACCACGCCGGACGTGCTGGTGTGCGACGAGGTGACCTCCGCGCTGGACGTCTCGGTGCAGGCCACGATCGTCGAGCTGCTCGGTGAGCTGCGGCGGGAGCTGGGCATGGCGATGCTGTTCGTCACGCACAACATCGCGCTCGCGCCCGAGGTCGCCGACCGGGTCGCCGTTCTGCGCGGCGGGGAGATCGTCGAGGAGGGTACGGTCGACGACGTGCTGAAGGCCCCTTCGCATTCCTATACCCGCGAGCTGCTGGCGAATACGCCGCGGTTATGACGGTCCACGGCGAAGTGCGGCCGGGTTTCGAGGCCGTCCAGGAGGCGTTCGCCGAGATCGTCGCGGCTTCGTCGGGCGGCGTGGCGTTCAGCGTCGTGCGCCGCGGCGAGCCGGTCGTCGAGCTGTGGGGCGGGTCGGCGTCGCCCGGGGTGCCGTGGACACGGGACACCCGGGTCGTGGTTTTCAGCGGCACCAAGGGAATCGTCGCGACGGTGGTCGCCATGCTCACCGCGCACGGGCTGCTGGGCCCGGGTGAGCGCGTCGCGCGGTACTGGCCGGAGTTCGCCGCGGCCGGCAAGGCGGACGTGCCGGTGTCGCAGGTGCTGGCGCACTCCGTGGGCCTGCCCTACGTCGAGCCGGACCTGCCGATGGCGGACAATGCCGCGAACGCCGCCGCCCTCGCCGCCCAACATCCACTGTGGACGCCGGGGGCGAAGGTGGCCTACCACGCGCTGACCTACGGCTACCTCGTCACGGAGCTGCTCCACCGCGTCACCGGCCAACGCGTCGGCGAGCTGGTGCAGGAACTGCTGGCCGCGCCGCACGGCCTCGACCTGCGGCTGGGCACGCCGGCGTCGGTCCCGGTGGCGACGCTGCAGCGCGCGCCCGGCTACCGGATCAGCACCTTCCTGCAGGACGCCTCGCGGCGCCGGATTGTCGAGCGGATGTACCGCGGCCTGCTCGATTCCACCGACACGATGAACTCCCCCGCCTACCGCGGCGCCGAACTCGCGGCCGGCGGCGCCGTCGCCACCGCGGGTGCGATGGCGCGGCTGTACGACCTCCTGCTGACCGGCGCGCTGCTGCCCACCCCCGTGCTGGCGCAGGCCACGCGCACCTGGTCCGAGGGCGTCGACGCGATCAACGACCGTCCCCTGCGCTTCGGCCTCGGCTACGAACTCGCCGACCCGATCGGCACCTACGGCCCGGCCACCGCCGACCCGGCCGCCTTCGGCCACTCCGGCGCCGGCGGTGGCCGCCACGGAGCGTGGCCGTCTCGTGGGGTGGGTTTTTCGTTCACCACCAACGAACTACAGGCTGAGGATGTGGACATCCGGGCGTCTTCCCTGCTGGCCGCCCTGGACGAGGCACTCTGAAGCAGAGCGATCTCGCACCGACAACACGAACCTGTAACGGACCGTAACAAACCGCCCAAGCCCACGACTGATCACTGACTCCTTGGAAAGGATCACCGTGACCAGTCAGCAGCCCTATCCGCCCGCGGCCCCGTACCCCGCCGCCCTCCCGCGCAACGGCCTCGGCACCGCCGGGTTCGTGACCGGCATCATCGGCTTGGTCTTCTCGCCGATTCCGTTGATCGGTGTGGTCGCGTGGCCGTTGGTGATCGTCGGGCTGATCCTGTCGATCCTCGGGTTCGTCCGCGCGAACAACGGCGGGGCGACGAACAAGGGCCTCGCCCTGGCCGGGATCATCGTGTCGGCGCTGGGCCTGGTTGTGTGCATCATCTGGGTGGCCGCATTCGGCAAGGCCGTCTCGGACACCGCGAACTCCCTGCCCGTCGCCCCGCCGGTGGCGTCACTCGGCGCACCCGCCGCCGGCGCACCGGGCGGAGCCGTGACCGACGCCGCCAAGCACACTGTCGTCTACAAGATCACCGGGACCGGCAAGGCCGCCACGATCAGCTACACCACCGACGGCATGACCTCCACCAGCAGCGAGTCGAACGTGAAGCTGCCGTGGCAGAAAAGCATCGAACTCCCCGGCGGCCAGGCCATTCAGGTGGTCAGCGTGATCGCCCAGGCCGGTGGCTCCGGGTCGATCCACGTGAGCATCGAGGTGGACGGCAAGGTGATCAAGGAGGCCGACGCCAGCGGCTACGGCGTTGCCACCGCCAGCGGTGACATCGGGGCGCTCGGCCACTGAATCCTTGCCACCCAAGACCCGTGGCGCGGCGATACCCACGGCCCGGCCAAGCTGAAGCGCGCACGTCCGCGTGACGCGGCGGTGACGGCGGCCGCCCAGGCTGTGGGGAGTTCTTCGCCAAGGGGGAATTCCCGATGGAGTACGTGCCGAGGTCCGGTCGCCCCGCCCCCGACCGGTCGCCGGAACCGGGTCCGGCATCGACCTCCCGGGCTCCCGTCGAGGGGCCCGACGGCGGCGGGCGGCCACTCGAACCGGACGTCCGCGGCTTCATGGAACGCCGTTTCGGGCAGGACTTCAGCCAGGTCCGGGTCCATGCCGACGGGTCGGCCGCCGCACCGGCGGCGGCGCTGGCCGCGAAGGCCTACACGGTCGGCGACCACCTGGTGTTCCGCCCCGGTGAGTACGCCCCGCGAACCCAGGACGGCCGCCGTTCGCTCGCGCACGAACTCGCCCACGTCGTGCAGCAACGTCGCGGCGGTGGTCCGGCGCCGGGCTTCGACGCCGGCCACTCACTCGAGTCGTCCGCCGAGGCGGCGGCCAGGACCGTGACCGGCGGTGGGGCCGGCCCGGTCGCCGTGGCCGGTGCCAGCAGACCGGGCCTCGCCAGACAGGCCGCCCCCGATGCCGAGCGGGCGCGGCGCGAAGAGCCCGCCGAAGCGGCCGAGCACGAGCAGGCTCCCGAGCCGGGGCTCGGGATCACCCTCACCGCGGCGGACGAAAAACAGTTCACCGAGAAGCCCCAGCCCGTCCAGTTCTACGTGAAGTACTCCGAGCTGGCCCTCGCCGACCAGGCCGCGACCGGCGTGCCCGCCCTCGTCACGCTGGCTCAGATGGCCCTGGAAAGCGGTTGGGCCATGGGCAAGAACGCCAACTTCTTCGGTATCAAAGCCGATCCGAACGGCCCGCCCGGGAGCATGGACTGGTTGTGGACAACGGAACCGGTCACCGATCGGGAGAAAGTGCGCGCCGAGCACCGGCAATCCAAGGATTTCCAAGAGCGGGAACCGAAGGAGGGCGAGACCACCTACCAGGTGCGGCTCCCGTTCCGGCACTATTCCGGCCCGGCCGAGGCGATCGCCGGCCACAGCCGGGTACTGCTGGGGAGGCCGTACTCGCAAGCCTGGAAGAAGACCGCCGCGCCGGTGGAGTTCGCCAAAGCAGTGGCCGCCGCCGGTTACGCAGCGGGCAACGCGAAGGCGAGGGCCAAGTACAGCACGGACCTCGTAACCATCGTGCAGAGCCTGGACAAGGCCGCCGCCTACGCCCGGCAGCACCATCTGCTGGACCCGGTCCGGCAGATGACCGACCTCCTGAAGGCGTCGTCCTCGAGTCAAGGCGTGGAACAGGCTCGCGCCCTCATCCCCCAGGCAATCCCCGGCTATTTCGCCCTGTCCCCCGAAGCCCAGCTGGCCGAGCTGGGCAAACTCCGGGACCGGCTCGTCAGCACCGGGCAGCCCACCGAGGTCGCGGACGACATCGCCCGCCCTTGACCGGTCCCGTCCTAGCTGTTTTTCCGGGACCCTCACAGATCAGGCCAGCACGCGAGCCACGCCGTATAGGTCGTTATACAGAAGACTGAGCCGGTCTACCGTGGACCCATGCGGATCGTCTCGCTTCTCCCCGCTGCCACCGACCTGGTCGCCGAGCTGGGCCAGCTCGACGACCTGGTCGGCCGCACGCACGAGTGCGACTGGCCACCCGGCATCGAAACGGTCCCCGTCGTCACCGGTGCCGACCTCGACGACGCCGTGCTCTCCAGCCGCGAGATCTCCGACGCCGTCGGTGGGTCGGCGCACCGCGGGTCCTCCCTCTACTCCGTAGACACCGCGCAACTCGCCACGCTGGCCCCCGATCTCGTTCTCACCCAAGACCTGTGCGAGGTCTGCGCCGTCTCCTACACCCGCGTCGCCGAGGCGGTGCGGATGCTCGACGCGGGACCGCGGGTGCTGAGCCTCGAACCGCGGCGGCTGGGCGAAGTGCTCGGCTGCGTCACGATTCTCGGCGACGCGCTGGGCGTTCCCGCGCTGGCCCGCGAACGGGTGCGAGCCCTGTCGGCGCGGCTGGACGCCGTTCGCGCGCGCGTTGCCGAGCGGGCGCGGCCGCGGGTGGTGGCGCTGGAGTGGCTCGATCCGCTGTGGCCCGCCGGGCATTGGGTGCCCGAGCAGATCACCGCGGCCGGCGGTACTCCCCTGCTGGCCGAGCCGGGTGAGCACACCCGGCCGATATCGTGGGACGCCGTGGTCGCCGCACGCCCGGACGTCCTTTTGGTTCTGCCGTGCGGCTTCAGCCCGGACCGCACCGCCGCCGAATTGCCCCTGCTCACCAGGTTGCCGGGCTGGGACCAGCTGTCCAGCGCGGTCTGGCTGCTGGACGGCCCGTCCTACTTCAACCGCCCGGGCCCGCGTGTGGTGCGCGGCACCGAAATCCTCGCGAAAGTCCTGCACGGCATCGAGGCCGATCCCCTGGTCACCGCCGCGGAGGCCCGCCGGATCTGAGGACGTTTACTGCGCCGCCGGTGCCGGCCGGCCGACAATGCCCACGATCCCGCTCGAGAACACCGTCGTCTGTACCGCAGTCAGGTCGAACCCGGCCACCCCGGAGAAGAGCGCGAGTCCGGAGCCGAGCACGACCGGATGGACGAGCAGCCGGTACTCGTCCACGAGGCCGAGCGCGACCAGGCTCCGGGCGAAGGAAGCGCCGCCGTGGGCGAGCAGGTCCTTGCCCGGTTCCGCTTTGAGCACCGCGATCTCCGCGGCGAGGTCGGCGCCGAGTACACGGGTGTCGTCCCAGCCGGCGGCCGGCGGCACGACGGACAGCCCGGCCTCCCGCTGCGCGTCGATCGCGTTGCGCAACGCGGTTGTCGGCTCGGACTCGAGGCGGCCGGATCGTGAGAACACGATCTTCGGGATGGTGTTCATCGGGGCGGCCGGCGGTTCGGTGGAGGTCGGCCAGTAGCCGAGCATGTCGGCGTAGGTGCGCCGGCCGACCAGGTGCGCCCCCGCCTGCCACAGCGTCTGCTCGATCCAGGCCGTGGCCTCGGGATCGAGGGTGCGCATGATCCAGTCGATCCGCCCCTCGGGCCCGGCCACATACCCGTCGAGGCTCATGGACATCTTCAGTACCAGCCGCCTCATGAGACGGCTCCTTCCCCGGCGAGCACCGACAGCCTGTGCAGGCCGGCGGTCCAGCCGTCGCTCATTCCGGCGAGGTTCTCCCGCGCTTCGGGCGTGGCGTGCCGCACTTCCACCCGTACGGTCACCTCGGTTTCCGTGCCGCGATCGGCGAAATCGGCCGTGACGCGGTTTTCCAGCCGGCGGCTGCCGTCCGGATTCAGCAGGGCGACAGTGAAGACCAGCTGCGCCGGCGGGTCGATCGCCAACACGGTGCCGGCATTGAGGTACTCCTCGCCGTCCGGCGAGCGCATCAGGATGCGCAGGCCGCCGCCGGGCCGCGGGTCGATCGCACACTCCGGGTTGGTGAAGCCGTACGGTCCCCACCACTGCGCGAGATGGCGCGGCTCGGTCCACAGCCGCCACACCAGGCTCCGTTCGGCCTTCACCGCACGGGTGAAGACGACCTCGCGCGGCGAGAGCAGTGCGTCCTCAATCCTCGGTGGGCGCGACATCGGCGGCTTCCTCCCGTTTCACGGTCTGCGCGTAGGTGTCCAGCCGGTCCAGGCTCTGCTCCCAGAACCGGCGGTAGCGTTCGAGCCAGTCCGACAGCTCTCCCATGGGCTCGGCCGCGAGGGCGCAAGGCCGCCACTGCGCGTCCCGGCTCCTGGTCACCAGCCCGGCTTTCTCCAGCGTGCGAATGTGCAGGGACACCGCCGGGAGCGACATCTCGAACGGTTCGGCCAGCTCGGTGACCGACTTCGGCCCGAGGATCAGCCGGTCGAGAATCTCGCGGCGCACCGGATGCGCGAGCGCGCCGAGGGTGCGGTCCAGGGTTTCCATCGTCGTGCCCATCCTCTCGCCGGATCCGTATTTAAGACTTACCTTAAATACACGGCGAGGACAAGGCGCTCGCGATCAACGTGCTTGAAGGGTTCCCTCGGCCGCGGCTCAGGCCGTGACGATCTCGGCGAAGTCGTGGATCAGCGGCGAGCGGCGCGACGCCATCCAGGCCAGGCTCACCTGGTTCGGCGGGAGGTCGGAGACGGGCACGCAGGTCACGTCCGCCCGGGTGTAGTACTCCGAAGTGGACAGTGGCACGATCGCGATCCCCAGCCCGGCGGCGACGTGCTCCAGCTTCTCTTCGATGCTGTGGTACCCGTGGCCCCGGGGCCGCCCGCCGGAGCGCAGCTCCACGGCGATGTCCCGCCACTCCGGCACGGCGTCGGGATCGTTGAGCAGGTGCTCGGCGGCGAGGTCGGTGATGCTCACGGACTCCTTGCCCGCCAGGCGATGCGTGGCCGGCAGCACCGCGACGCGGGGCTCTTCGAACATCGGCCGCACCGACAGGCCACGCGGCTCGACCGGCAGCCGGACCACGCTGACGTCCGCCCGGCCGTCGTGCAGCACCTCGGTCTGATCGTCCCAGGTGGTCCGGACCAGCTCGACCGCCAGCCCGGGGTGGCGGGCGGTCAGCGCGCGCACGGCGCCGGTGACCGTGAGGCCGGGCATGAACCCGATGGTGAAGGTCGCCGCGCCGCGCGCCGCCCGGGTCACGCGGCGCTTCAGCGCGTCCGCCGACGCGAGCAGCGGACGGCTGTCCTCCAGCAGCTGCCGCCCGGCGGCGGTCAGCTCCGTGGAGCGCCGGTCACGGACGAACAGCTGCGCGTGCAGCTCGTCCTCCAGCGCGCGCACCTGCCGTGACAGCACCGGCTGCGCGATGTGCAGCCGCTCGGCCGCCCGGCCGAAGTGCAGTTCCTCGGCCACGGCGACGAAATACCGGACCTTCCGCAGGTCGACGTCCACCGGCGGGCCTCCCGTCCCTGTTCAGGCCTCCAGGGTAGGCCAGTTCCGCCGGCCGCGGCGGGCGCCATCGCCCGGGCGCGCCCATCCCGCGTCCGGCAAGTGACGGCCGGCGGTCAGCCGGCGAAGCGGCCCACCGCCACGATCGCCGCCAGCACCAGCAGCACCACGTTGACCGGCATTGCCTTCGGCTCCTTGCGCCGCGCGTGCACGACGATCGCGCCCACCGCGACGATCGCCAGGCCGACGGCCGCGATCGGGGTCAGCACCGGTGCGATGTCCAGCGCCCGCGGCAGGATCAGCCCGAGTGCGCCGAGCAGCTCGGCCAGCGCGATGAGCTTCACCGCGCCGGCCGAGAAGTCCTTGACCCAGCCCAGGTTGGGGTTCTCCAGCAGCTTCTCCCGGGGCGTCACCAGCTTCATCCCCCCGGCGCCGAGGTAGACCGCCGCGGTGATGCCCGCGAGAACCCACAACACGATGTTCATTCCGCCTCCTGAACAGGTCCGCCCCCAAGGTAGTTGAACGTTACACCGTTCGGGGCGGACCCGTCGAGACGCGCGGGCTCAGTGCGGCGAGACCGTGACCGACTCGTGCGGGCGCAGCTTGATCTTCCGGCTCCAGCCCCCCGCGCGCAGCTCCGTCTCGGTGCCGCCGACGCTGCGCACGGTCGCCCGCGTGACCTTGCCCTGGCGCCACTCCAGGTCCACTTCGAACCCGCCCCGCGCGCCGATCCCGGTCACCTTCCCGGAGTCCGCCCAGGCCGAGGGCAGCGCCGGCAGGAACTCGATCACGCCGGGGCGGGAGTACAGCAGCATCTCCAGCATCGCGGTCGGCGCGCCGAGGTTCGCGTCGATCTGGAAGATCGTATAGCTGCCCTGGCTGTACATGTCGAAGAAGTTCGCCGCCGTGCCGTTGCCGTTGTCCACCGAGGGCCGCAGCACGGTGAGCAGCAGCTGGTACGCCCGGTCCGCGTCCTTCAGCCGCGCCCAGCAGGCCGATCGCCACGCGCAGCCCCAGCCGAAGCTGTCCATGCCGCGCGCGACGAGCAGGTTACGCACCCCGTCCAGCAGCTCGGGCGGCGCGGTGTCGGTGGTGATCCGATCGCCGGGGAAGAACCCGATCAGCGGAGACAGGTGCCGGTGGGCCGTCTCGCCGAGGTTGTCCGGCGAGAGCCACTCCTGCAGCCAGCCGGTGACCGGGCTGACCGTCGGCAGGTGCAGCCGCGCCTGCAGGCCGGAGATCGTCTTGCCGTACGCGCGATCGCGGCCGAGCAGCTCGGTCGCCTCCCGGTAGTGGCCGAACAGGTTGTGGACGATCTCCTGCGAGTAGGTGTTGCCCTTCGCGTCCTGCGGGCCGTGCTCGGGCGACCAGTCGGCGTCGTCGACCAGCACGACCTTGCCGTCCACGGTCATCTCGATCAGCCGGGACTCCCAGAACTCGCACGCGCCCTTCAGCAGCGGGTAGATCCGGGCGAGGTAGTCCCGGTCCTGGGTGAACGCGTAGTGGTCCCACAGGTTGTTGCACAGCCAGGCGTTGCCGCCCGGGTGCCACCACCAGCCGGAGCCGCCGTAGATGTTGGTGGAGAACGCCACCGCCCAGCCGGCGATCTTCCCGCTGGAGTTGCGGTACCGGTTGCGCGGGTCGTTGAACAGCCGCTGCGTGGTGTCGCTCCAGGACGGTAGCTGCGCCAGGCAGTAATCGGCCAGCGCAGCGAACGAGGACGACAGCCCGGCGCGGTCGGGTAGCCAGTAGTTCATCTGGATGTTGATGTCGGTGTGGTAGTCGCTCATCCAGTCCGGCGTGTTGTTGCTCAGCCACAGGCCCTGGAGGCTGATCGGCAGGCTGTCGCGCGAGCCGGTGATCACCAGATAGCGGCCGAACTGGAGGTAGCTGGCCTCCAGCTCCGGGTCGGGGGTGCCGGGGTCGTTGTGCCGCGCGGTCAGGCGCGACCACGAATCGAGCGCACGCCGGCTGTCCGGCGACCGTCCCAGGTCGACGGTCATCCGCTCGTAGAGCCGGCGGTAGTCCTGGACGTGCGTGGCCAGCAGCGCGGTGCCGGACGCGGCGGCCGAGGCCTTGGCCTTGCCGGTGGCCACTGTGGACGGTTCCGTAGCCGTGTCGAGGTAGGCCCGCGCGGCGTCGGGCACGTAGTTCGTGCCGCCGCAGACCACGATCACCACCTCGGCGCAGCCGGTGAAGGTGACCTCGGTGCCGTTCACCGCGACCTGGCCGCCCCGGCTCGCGGCCGTGACGACGGTGGCGTACTTCAGCCCGTTGTCGAACTTGCCGCCGAGGGAGACGACGCCGTCGCCCGCCGTCGCCGTCTCGCCGCGGGTCCCCTCCAGCGTCACCGAACCGGTGTAGGACCCGCCGCCCTGCTGGCTCAGCCGGATCACCACCACGTCGTCGGGGTGGCTCGCGTAGACCTCACGCCGGTACTTCGCACTCCCGACGCCGTAGGTCGCGGTGACCAGTCCGTTGCTCAAATCCAGGGCGCGGCGGTAGCCGGACACCCCGGTGTGCCCGGGAATCTTGAGCCGCACCTTGGCCAGCAGGCCGAAGCTGCCGAACTGGACGCGCTCGTAGGGGAACTGGCCGTCGGAGTCCAGCTCGTCGTTCGGCGTGCCGGTCCAGACCGACGCGTCGGTGAGGTAGACGAAGTCCGCCGCGGGGTCGCCGCCGACCAGGCCACCGATCCGACCATTCCCGATCGGGAGGCCCTGCTCGATGACGTGCTCCTCCGCCGCGGGCGCGGGGTACCAGAGCGTGGTCGCGGCGGGCTCGCCGACCAGGTCGGCGGTCGCCGGGCGGGCGGGCGCGGCTTGCGCGGTGAACGGGCGAAACCCGCTCAACGCAAGGCCGGCACCCACCGCGCCGCCGAGCTTGAGGAAGGTCCGCCGGGTGGGGGGAACAGGGAGATTCGACATGACGGGTCCGTTCGGCGTTGAAGGCGGAAACCGGTCGCGGTTGATAATGCAGTGTGATGGTGTAGCGCGGCAAACATATGATGTCTGCCCGAACCCGGTCAAGAATCTTCCGAATTAACCTTCGCGCGGACACCCGCCGGCGCCGTTTGTCCAGAGCCAGGGGGCGGCGACCAGATCACACCCGTAAGGGGAAGCCGATCACTCGATCCGGTGTTGCCATGGGGCAGGACCGGCACGCGAAGGGGCACGTCGCAGATGGCTTTCCACTCTCCCGAAGACCGGCCGGCCGAGTACCACCGCAGCCGGCTCGCCGTGGACCTGCCGGTGGCCGGGCTGGTCATCGCGGCGCTGGCCCACTGGATCCGGGGTGCGCCGGCCGATGCGCTGATCTTCTTCGCCGCCGCCGTGCTGCTGCTGTTCACCGAGCGCCACGGCCCGGGTGACGCGGCGTTGCCGGCCGCGCCAACGCGGCTGCCCGGCATGAGCCTGGTCGTGGCCGTCGCGCTGGTGGCTCTGGTGTTCGGCCGCGGGACCGTGCCGATGCTGCTGACCGTCTCGGCGATCGGGCTCGGCGCGCTGGTCCTGGAGTGGCGGGAGCCGTCCGTGCCCGCGCCGGACCCGGCGCCGAGGCGCGGCTGGGTCTGGGTCGCGGTGGCCGTCGGCTGGTGCGTCTGGGAGCTGGTTTCGTTCATCTACGAACAGGCCGCCGGCGGCCTCTCGCTCACCCACCCCACGATGAGCGACCTGGTCGACCCGATGCTGGACAACCGCGTCGTGCAGGCGCTGGCGCTCGGTGTCTGGGTGGCCGCCGGCCTGGCCATGCTGCGCGCCGCCGCGGCGAGGAGGCGGGCGTGAACAGCAGGTTGGTCACCGAGATCGGCTTCGGCGTGATCGTGTTCGCCGCCGTGGCCCTGTGGGCCGCGAGCCACCTGTTCCCGAAGAAGATCCCGCCGCTGACCACCGTGCTGGCCGCGCTGATGCGCAAGCGCTCGACGCGGATCGCGCTCGTGCTCGCGTGGTGGTGGGTCGGCTGGCACTTCTTCGTGCAGAGCTGACGCGGGCTCGGCCCGGTCCTCCCCCGGCCCGAGCCGCCGCCTTTCAGCAGTTGCTGGGCGCGGGCTTGCCGTCCAGCCGGTCGTGCAGGTAGGCCAGCGCGCCGGGTGCGCCCTGCACCGCGACCGTGACGTGGTCGCCGACCGGGATCCGGTGGTACTGCACCGGAACCCCTTGCGCGCAATAGGTGTGCACAAGCTTGTCCACCGGCGGCGTGAGCGCCAGCTCGTCGAAGATGCCCTGGTAGAAGTAAATCGGCGAGCCGGGCTTGAAGCGGCCCATGGTGTTCTCGGCGAGCACCTGCTTGACCGCGGGCACGTCGAGCAGTTGCGGCACCGTGGTGTAGTCGCTCATCCTGCGGAACGCCTGGCTGACGCTGAACTGGTTGATGCACTGTTTCCCGGTATCGGCCCAGGCCTGCTTGCCGCGGGCGTTCAGCAGCTGGTCGGTGTTGATCTCCGGGTACGCGCGGCTGAGCCCGACCGCGGCCCCGATGTAGACCCCCGACAGCGGCCCGCCGTCGATGCGACGGGCGACGTAACCCAGGTCCGCGGGCACCCCGCCGGCCGCCACGCCGGCGAACTTCAGCTCCGGCGCGTAGGACGGCTGGATCTCGTTGGCCCACTCACTCGCGAGCGCGCCACCCGAGTAGCCGATCAGCCCGGTCGGCGTGGCCGGGCCGGCGAGCCCGGCCGGGCCGAAGGACTGGGCCGCGCGGATGCCGTCGAGTACTCCGTGCGCGGTGTTGACCGAGGCCGTCCACTCCGAGTCCGGGCCCTCGTAGTCGGCCGTGACCACGGTGTACCCGGCGGCCACCAGCGGCAGCATCAGGGCCAGTTCCTCGGCCGGGAGGGCGGTGCCGGTGGCCAGCGCGTACGACGGCGCGCAGTCGGTGCTGAGCCCGTCCTGCGCGGTCTGGTACGACACGAGCTTCCGGCCGGCGGACGGCGCGGGCCCGGCCGGCTGCAGGATCGTCGCGACGTCCGCGATCGGATTGCCGCGGGTGTCGTTGGAGCGGTACTTCACCTGCCACGCCTGGACGGGCACGGGCAGCGTGAGCGCGCGGATGGTGACCGGGCGCGAGTCGAGCACGGTGCCCGGCGCCGCGTCCGGGAACGGCGCGGGCTGGGCGTAGAACGGGTCGTCCGCGGGCTTCGGCGGCAGCGCCGCGGCGGCCCCGGGCGGCGCGGCCGCGGTCAGGGCCGTGGCGGTGAGCGCCACGGCGGCGAGGGTGCTGGCGAGCGCGGAGAGCTTTCGGCGGATGTCGACGCTGACAGTGGGCACGGGACCTCCTACTCGATACCGACCGGTATCGAGTAGGAGGCTTACCAGATGACCTGGATCACAGTCAATGAGAAACCTCCAGGTGAGGGGGTTGTAGCGTGGCGGCCATGGCTGCCTCCCCATCCCCGCGCCGCCGCCCGGCCCGCGCCGAGACGCGGCGGCGGATCGTCGACGCCGCCACCGAAGTGTTCGCCCGCCAGGGCATCGCGGCGACCTCGCTGAACGAGATCGCGGCCGCGGCCGGGCTGACCAAGGGCGCGGTCTACTCGAACTTCGCCGGGCGCGACGACCTCGTGCTGACGATCATGGAGGAGCACCTCGTCGAGCGCATGCACTTGGCCACCACGGTGTTCGGCGATCTGGCCGACCTCGACGAGGCCACCACCGAGGCCGGCGCGCGGCTCGCCAGCGGCATCGACACCGACGCGACGTGGCATCGGCTGCTGCTGGAGTACTGGGGCATCGCGATGCGGAACCCGACCGTCCACAGCGGACTCGCGCGGCGCCGCGCCCAGCTGCGCGAGGCCGTCACCGCGGCGATCGCCAAGGCCGCGGCCCAGCACGGACTCGACCTGCCATTGCCGCCGGAACAGCTGGCCGTCGTGATGCTCGCCCTGTCCAACGGCCTGGCCGTGGAACGCGGCGTCGAGGCCGCCGCCGTGCCGGACACGCTGTTCAGCGACGTGCTGAAGCTCCTGGTGACCCCGCGACCTCAGCGGTAGCGCACCGAGCCCGGATCCGTCCGCTCCGCCAGGTACTGCTCGAACGTGATCATGCCGTCCGTGTGGTCCGGCGCGAGGTTGCCGCCCGCGGCGTACGCGCCGAAAAGCTTGCCCGGCAAGCGGAACGGCACCACGCGGCGGCTGCGCCCGGATGCGGCGAGCACGCTGCGCGCGAGGTCCGCGGCCGGCAGCACCTCGGGCCCGCCGAAGTCCGGCGCCCGGCCCGCGGGCTCGCCGAGGGCCAGCTCGGCCAGCCGTCCGGCCACGTCGCGGACGTCGACCGGCTGGAACCGCCACGACGGCACCGGGAGCACCGGCAGCCGCGCCGCGCCCGCCAGGATCGTCCGGACCAGCGCGTGGAACTGCGTCGCGCGCAAGATCGTGTACGGCAGCCCGGAGCTCGCGATCAGCTCCTCGGCCGCCAGCTTTGCCCGGTAGTACCCCATCGGCACCCGGTCGACGCCGACGATCGAGACGTACACGAGGTGGGGCAGCGTGCCCGCCCACCGCGCGGCCTCCACCAGCGTGCGCACGGTGTCGACCTCGCGCCGGTAATCGGTGGCACAGTGGACGACCACGTCGGCACCGGCCAGCGCGGTGTTGACCCCGCGCCCGGTCCTCAGGTCGCCGACCACCCAGTCCACACTGTGGCCGCCACCCGGGTCCTTCGCACCGCCGCCACCGTTTCGATGCGCGGCGTTCGAGGTCTGCCGCCGACGGCTCAGCGCCCGCAGGCGCTCCCCCGCCAGCCGCTCCACGACCACCCGGCCGAGCTGACCGGTCGCCCCGGTCACCAGGATCCGTTCCGGCACTCCGGCCACCTTCCGCCTCGGCCGCCCGCCCCGGGCGGCCGCACCCGGCCATCCTGGCACGGCAACGGCGTACCCGGCAGCGCTCACGCAGGACGGGGCCCGCCGGAACGAATCCGGCGGGCCCCGTAGCGGAAAGAAACCTCCTGGCCTGCGGCCGATCTAGTTGCGGTTGATCGTGAAGGTGCTGGTCGTGTTCTTGATGTCCTGGTAGTTACCGCTCATCGTCAGGTTGGTGAAGCTCGCCGAGCCGACGGCCGGGCCCTGGCCCGCCTCCGGCAGCTCGTTGGCCCACACCCCGAAGCCGGACTTCGCGTCGTACGCGTCCCCGCTGCGCTGGGCGCCCGTGATGCTGACGTTGGTCAGCTGGGTGTCCTGGAACGTGTTCTGCGGCTGCCCGCCGACGTAGTTCGTCTGGAACATGATGCCGCTGTAGGTCGGACCGGATATGTCCACATCGGACACCCGGATCCCGCGGAACTCCTTCGACGCCGAGAACATCCAGATCCCGGGGAACGTCTGCGCGCCCCAGAAGTGGCCGCCGGCCCGCACGATCGACGCGTTCTGCACCGTCGTCGGTTGTGGCCCGAAGCCGAGGAACGGGTAGCCGAAGTCGAGCGACGAGATGGTGACGCCGGAGTACGCCAGCGTGTCGGCGATGTAGAGGTTGCGGAAGGTGTTGTTGTAACCCCCGTACACCGCCAGGCCCGCCGCGCGCCACGGGAGCAGCGCGGTCAGGTTCTCGAACACGTTGTCGAACTGGTTGCCCGGGTTGTTGTCGGTGGCGGCGAACAGCGCGAAGCTGTCGTCACCGGTGGCTCGCGCCTCCACATTGGTCACGTGGTTGCCCGTGCTGCCGTTGGTGAGGTTGATCCCGTCGGCGAAGGTGTCGCGGATACGGGAGTTCTGGATGGTCGTGCCGTCCACATTGGTGCCCCACACCATGCACACCTGGTGCTCCACCCAGATGTTGTCGATGGTCAGGTTCGAGACGTTGGAGAGGTCGAACACCTTGCCGGGGCCGTCGATCCGCGAGGTGTAGTTGCCGAACACCGCGAAGCCGGAGAACGTGGTCCCGTTCGCCGTCGCGTCCGCGCGGAAGCCGATGTCGGTGTTCTCCTGGCCCGACGGCGCGAGGAACCGGGTGAACCACGGGCCGGCGCCGATCACCTTGAGCGCCTTGCCGTACACCTGGACCTTGCCCGACACCTGGTAGTCGCCCGCCGGCAGGTAGACGCCGGTGAGCGTGCTGTCCTGACGCGCCTTGTCCAGCGCGTTCTGCACGTCCTGCTGGGTGAAGCCGGCCGGCACCGCGTAGTGCGCCGGGTCGGGGTTCGCCTGCGCGGTCGCCTGCTCGAGGTTGATGAAGTCGATCGCGTAGTTCGTGGTGTTGGCCGCGTCCTTCTCCAGTTTGATCTTGCTGCCCGCCGGCACGGTGGTGCCGAGCAGCAAACTCGCCTCGTCGTAGATGTGCCGCGGGCTGGCCGAGCCGGGTGAGTTGCCCGGGCCGGTTTCCGCGCCGTAGAGCCACGCGTAGTGCGAGGTGAGGTCGATCGCCTTGAGGAAGGTGCCGTTGACGTAGACGTTCAGCGAGGAGCTGATCCCTCCGCCGCCCGCGGAGTCCGGGATGGAGAACCGCGTGACGAGCGTGTTCGTCGCCGCCCGCGTGGTGAATTCGACCGAGCTGCCGGTCGAGTTCAGTGTGACGGCCTTGCGGCCGGAGGCCTCGCCCGCCAGGTCGCCGATCGTCCGGTTCGGCCCGATCACCTGCGCGCCGCCCGCGACCACGCCGTCTTCCGCCTCATAGGAGTCGTACGGCATGTTCGCGCCGCGGCCCACGAACAGCGACTGGGTCACGGTGTTGTTGGCCTGCTTCACCGGCAGCTCATTGGCGTCCACGGCCACGACCGTCTTCACGGTGTACTTGCCGTCGCCCGCCGTCCAGGTACCGAGGTTCACCGCGCCGGCCGACCCGCCCGCCGCGATCGCGCCGGAGTACGAGCCGGTGAGCGTCTTGACCACCGCGCCGCTCGTCGCGTCCGAGACGGTCACGGTGATCCCGTGCGCACCGCCCGCCGAAGCGACCGAACCGTCGTTCTTCAGTGAAGTGGAGAAGGTGACGGCGTTGCCCGCGGACGGGTTGTTCGGTGTCCAGCCGGTGGCCGGCACCAGGTCGGAGCTCTGCACGGGGGTGACCACCAGCGCGTTCGGCGCCGTGAAGTTGTTGTTGCCCTCGTTCTGCTCGATGACCTTGTTGTCCTCGTCCACCTTCGCGGTGAGCTGGTAGCTGCCCGCGTCACGGGTGCCGATGCTCGCCGAAACGGTGGTGGACGCGCCCGCCGCGAGTGCGCCGACCTGCGCGGTGCCCACCTTGGTGGTGCCCAGGTACAGGTTCACGTCGGTGGCCCCGGAGGCCAGGGTCCCGGCGTTGCGCACCGTCGCGGAGACGGTCACCGGGTCGGACTCGACCGGCGCGGACGGCGTCCAGCCGAGGTTCGTGACGGTGAGGTCCGGGTTCGGCGCGGGTACGCCGAAGACCTGGAACTCCGCGGCCTGGCCGCCGCCGGCCCCGGTGTTCGCGGTGAAGCGCAGGCGGACGTCGGCGACCCGGCCGCTGAGCGGGACGGTCACGGTGTTGCCGGTGGACGGGCTGAACGCGTAGCTCGCCGCGGCCACCAGCGTGGTGAAGGCCGAAGACGCCTGCTCACGGCCCTCGACCGCGAACGTCTGGCTGCGGTTGCCCCACGAGCCGTCCGGGTTGAGCTTGACCACGACTTGGTTCACGTCGGCGTTCGAGCCGAGCGCGACGGTCAGCAGGTTCGGGAAGGTCCCGCCGCCGCCCTCCCAGTAGGTGGCCAGGTTGTTGTCGTTCGCGTTCGTCGCGACAAAGGTGAATTCCGTGGACGACGCCGTGATCGCCTTGCCCACCGCGAGGTTGGTACCGGCCTGGCTGCCGGTGCGAGTCACGGTCGCGCTGTTGCCGGACTGGTTGCCCGCCGCGTCCTTGGCCCGCACGAAGTACGCCACCGTGGTGCCGTCGGGCTGGCTGTCGGTGTAGGTCAGGACGTTGCCCGCCACGCTGCTTCGCAGAGTGTTGTTGGCGTAGATGTCGTAGCCGGTCACGCCGACGTTGTCGGTGGCGGCGGTCCAGGTCAGGCGGATCTGCCCGGTGGCCGGCTGGGTGAAGGCGAGGTTTCCGGGCGCGGACGGCGCCTGGGTGTCACCCGTCGCCGGCCCGTGCGCCTCGAACTCCGAGAGCTGCGCGGCGGGCCAGCCGGTGTTGGCGGTGACGTTCAGCCGCACGTACCGGGTGGTCGTCGCGGAGAAGTCGATCGTCACGGTGTTGCCGGACGCGGGGTCGAAGCGGTAGTCCGCCGAGGCGACGAGCGTGCTGAACGACGAGCCGTCCGTGCTGCCCTGTACCGAGAGCGTCTCGGTGCGGGCTGCCCAGCCGGTCGGCAGTTTCAGGACCACCTGGCTGGTGCTCACCGCGGAGCCGAGATCGGCCTGAACCCATTGCGGGAAGGCGTTGTTCGCGCTCTCCCAGTAGCTGGCCTGGTTGCCGTCGGCGGTGTTGGCCACCGGGTAGCCACTCAGCGAGCTGGACGCGGTGTACGTCGCGGCGGCGGCCGCGCCGACAGCGGACGGGTGAGCGTCCACTTCGGACAGCTGCCCGACGGGTGCGCCGGTGTTGCCGGTGACGTCGACCCGCACGTACCGCGTCATGGTCGGGGCGAAGTGGACGTCGACGGTGTTCTTCGCGGCCGGGTCGAAGGTGTAGCCGGCCGAGTTCTCGATCGTGGAGAACTGCTCGCCGTCGAGGCTGCCGAGCAGGGTGAGGGTCTGCTTCCGCGCTGCCCAGCCCGCAGGCAGCTTCAGGGTGACGCCGTCGATGCTGCTCGCGTGGCCCAGGTCGAGCTGGGCCCACTGCGGCAGCGCGGCGCTCTGCCAGACGGTGTCCTGGTCACCGTCGTGCAGCGCCGCCGCGGACGACGTGGAGCTGCCGGCGGTGGCCGCGGGGGCGGCCGAACCGGTGGCGGGGACGAGCACGGCGGTGCTCGCGAAGAGAAGGGACAGGGTGGCGAACGTCGCCGCGCGCGGCAACAGTCGCTTCGGTCTCATGAGCGTTCCTCAAGGTCCGTGGGGAAGGGAGGGAGACAGGGTCCGCGCCGGGCGCGGGAGCGAGGGGAAGCACGAGGCACGAGGGCAGGCGCGGGCGGCGCGCGCGCAGCGGGGACCGTCTTCACCGGGCACCTCTCCGTCGAGGGGGCGAGATCTTCCTCGGTGCTGCTGCTGATTCTCAGCTTGCTGTCGTCTTTTTGCGTTGATTAGTTCAAGAGTTACAGCTCGGCTCAGCCCAAGTCAACGGTTGGCGGTGCACGAAAAGGACACGCCGCGCGACCGGCAGGCCGCGCGGCGTGTTGGCGGTGATCGAGAAAGGGCAGCTACCGCACCGCGCCGAGGCGGACGGTGTGGGTCGAGCCCGGCTTGAGCGGCTCGCCGCAGTGGGCGCAGGACGTGGCCAGCTTCAGCTCTTCGCCGCAGTCATGCTCGTACACGGTGGGCGGCGGGCCCTGGTGGACGTACTTGTCGCCCCACTGCATCAGGCCGATCAGGATCGGCTGCAGCGCGCGGGCGGCCTCGGTCGGCAGGTACTCGAACCGCGGCGGATGGTCCTCGTACTGGCGCTTCTCCAGCACGCCGGCGTCGACCAGCTTGCGCAGCCGGGCGGCGAGGATGTCCCGGCTGGCCCCGGTGTTCTCGGCGATCTGGTTGAACCGCCGCTCCCCCAGCATGACCTCCCGCAAGGCCACCAGGCTCCACCGTTCGCCGACCACCTCGAGCGCCTCCGCGATCGAGCACTCGCGTCCGCGCGCCGCCATCCGAGCCACCTCCGTACGCCAAAGATTGAAAACCCAACCTAGCATGTCACGGCCAGAAGTAAGTTGGCATTTCCAACCCACTCGGGGTACAACGGAGTTCTCGAAGTCCTCGAGGAGGAGGCAGGCTCATGACGGACGCAGTCATCATCGACGCGGTACGCACGCCGATCGGAAAGGGCAAGCCGAACGGGCGGCTGGCCGGGGTGCACCCGGTGGACCTGCACGCGCAGGCGCTCCGGTCACTGGTGGAGCGCACCGGCATCGACCCGGCACGCATCGACGACGTGATCAGCGGCGCGGTCGGCCAGATCGGCGAGCAGAGCATGAACACCGCCCGCTGGGCCGCGCTCGCCGCGGGCCTGCCGGAGTCGGTGCCGGCGGTGACCGTCGACCGCCAGTGCGGCAGCAGCCAGCAGGCGATCCACTTCGCCGCGCAGGGGGTGATCAGCGGCGCGTACGACATGGTGATCGCGTCGGGCGTCGAGTCGATGAGCCGGGTGCCGATGGGCAGCCAGGTGGCCGGCCAGGACCCGTTCGGCCAAGGCGTCGCCGGGCGCTACCCCGAAGGCTTGGTACCACAGGGCATCAGCGCCGAACTCATCGCCGCACAATGGAATCTGACCCGGGCGCAGCTCGATGCCTACTCGGCCGAAAGCCACCGCCGCGCCGCGTCCGCTTGGGCCGACGGGAAGTTCGCCGGCGAGGTCGCCGCGCTGAAGGCGCCGGGGCCGGACGGCACGCTGGTGGACGTGACCCAGGACGAGTCCGTGCGGCCGGGCACCACACCGGAGATTCTGGCGGGGCTCAAGCCGGCGTTCCGCGCGGAGCACTGGGAACAGCGCTTCCCGCAGCTCGGCTGGCAGGTGACGGCGGGCAACTCCTCCCCGATCAACGACGGCTCCGCGGCCGTGCTGATCACCAGCAGCGACACCGCGAAGAAGCTCGGCCTCAAGCCCCGCGCCCGGCTGCACACCTTCGCCGTGGCCGGCGACGACCCGCTGTACATGCTGACCGGCGTCATCCCGGCCACCCGCAAGGTGCTCGACCGGGCCGGGCTGAAGCTGTCCGACATCGACGCCTTCGAGGTCAACGAGGCGTTCGCCAGCGTGGTGCTCGCCTGGCAGGCCGAGATCGGCGCCGACCTGGCGAAGGTCAACGTCAACGGCGGCGCCATCGCGCTCGGCCACCCGCTCGGTGCGAGCGGCGCGCGGCTCATGACGAGCCTGCTGTCCGTGCTGGAGCAGACCGGCGGCCGCTACGGCCTGCAGACCATGTGCGAGGCGGGCGGCCTCGCCAACGCGACGATCATCGAACGGCTCTGACCGGGGCTCACGCCCGGCTCACGAATCCTCGGCTTCCAGGCCGTCGCGGTCCGCCCACTCCAGCAGGGTGTCCAGGGAGTAGGCCGTGTCGTCGATGCCCGCGTGCAGATCGCCCAGTTCGGCGAAGCGCGCGGGCACCGTCGCAATGGTGCACTCGCGCGGCTCGACGTCGTCGACCTCGTCCCAGCGGATCGGCGTCGAGACCGTCGCCTCGGGCACGCCGCGCACCGAGTACGCGCTGGCGATGGTGTGGTCGCGGGCGTTCTGGTTGTAGTCCACGAACAGCTTCTTCGGGTCGCGGTCCTTGCGCCACCAGGTCGTGGTCACCTCGTCGGGCGCGCGCCGCTCCACCTCGCGCGCGAACGCCAGCGCCGCGCGGCGCACGTCGGCGAAGCCCCACCGTGGCTCGATCCGGACGTAGATGTGCAGCCCGCTACCGCCGGAGGTCTTGGGCCAGCCGACGGCGCCGAGGTCGTCGAGGACCTCGTGCGCCACGTGCGCGACCCGGCGGACCGTGTCGAAACCGCATTCCGGCATCGGGTCGAGGTCGATCCGCCACTCGTCCGGCTTCTCCGTGTCGGCCCGGCGCGAGTTCCACGGGTGAAACTCCACAGTGGACATCTGCACCGCCCACGCCACGTGGGCCAGCTCCGTCACGCACAGCTCGTCGGCGTGCCGGCCATAACGCGGGAAGTGCACCCGCACGGTCTCCAGCCACGGCGGCGCGCCGCTCGGCACCCGCTTCTGGTGCACCTTCTGCCCCGCGACGCCGGACGGGAACCGGTGCAGCATGCACGGCCGCTCGCGCAGCGCCCGGACGATCCCGTCACCCACGGCGAGGTAGTACCGGAGGAGGTCGAGCTTCGTCTCGCCGCGCGCCGGGAAGTACACCCGGTCCGGGCTCGAGAGGCGCACCGTCCGGTCCCCGACCGCCAGCTCCACCGCCGCGTCTTTGGCCATGCCGGTGACGGTAGCCGCTGGTGCGCCCGGCCGCGATCAGGCGCGGACCAGCCGCGCCCAGCCGTCCCCGGTGGCCGGCGAGTACAGGTGCCAGGTGTCCGGGCCGGAGATCGGCGTCCAGCTCCACTGGAGCCGGTAGTCCACCGGCCGCGGCCGCTGCGCGCGGTCGAGCCAGTGGTAGTTCAGCCGCAGCAGGAAGCCGCCCACCGTGCCGGACTCCGCGATGCGCGCGTCCACGAGCGGTACCACCCGGCCCTGATCGGCGAAGGTGTCGACCATCGTGCACTCGCAGAAGTACGCCAGCGTCCCGATTTCCGGCGGCGCGGCCACCGTGGCGTCGCCGACCAGGGCGCCGACGGCCCGGCCGACCCGCGCGTAGTCGGCGGAGGTGGACCAGTTGCCGAAGATCGGCGGCGTCGTCCACGGCACGCCTCGCTGCACGTCGAGGTACCCGGCCGGCAGCACCGCCACCGCGGCCGCCAGGCCCGCGACCGTCACGGCAACCCCGCGCAGCCCGGCCCGTCCCCGCGCCAGCGTGGCGAGATACCCGGCGCCCACCACGAAAACGGTGGTCAGCGCGACGATCGGCGCCACGTAGTACCACTGGTACGGCGGCACGCCGAGTTGCGAGTACGCCGCGTAGTAGGCCAGCCCGCCGAGGCCGAGCACGCCGACCGGGCCGAACCGGCCAGCCTCCGACCGCTCAGCCCCGCGCCGCCGCACGCCGAGCCGGCCCAGCCAGGCGAGCAGCACCAGCAGCCCCGCCACCGCGGGCGCGAACGAGACCAGCGTGGCCGTCCGGCGTTTCGGGTCCAGGTAGTACACCGGGCCGTTGCCGTAGTTGTACTCGCCGAACGCACCCTGGGTGGTCTTGATCAGGAACGTGTCCGGGATGGCCGAGCCGAGCGCGAACCAGCTGAACACGAACCACGGCAAGCACACCGCGAGCGCGATCGCGACCAACGGCAGCAGCCGGCGGCGCAGCGCGCCCACGCCCAGCGCCAGCAGCACCACGAAGATCACCAGGTCGAGCCGCACCAGCACGGCGAGCCCGGCGACCACCCCGAAGCCGACGGCGCGGCCCTCCAGCGCGTACGCCGTGAGCAGCAGCAGCGCGGCCGAGATCAGCTGCACCTCCAGCCCCGTCGCCGACAGCACGAAGGGGTTCAGCAATACCGCCGCGGTGCCGGCGACCGCGGTGCCGAACGGCAGCCGCAACGCCCGGGCGATCCGCGCCCAGGCCCAGCCGACGGCCGTCATCGCGGCGACGAACACGATGCCGGTTCCGGCCACCGGGTGCACCTGCCCGCCGGCGACCCTGGTCAGGGTGCCCCCGAGCGCGAGCAGGATGACGTTCAGCGGAGAGGTGGCCGAGTTGGCCGTCTCGGCGCCGACCAGGCCCCAGTGGAAGTGCTCCGCGAGGTTCCGGGCGTAGCCGAGCGTGATGTAGGAGTCGTCGATCAGGCTCCCGCGCACGCCCAGCCACACCACGGCGGAGACGACGGCGACCGCGGCCGGCCACAGCAGGGACCGGCCGCGGCCGGGTCTCGGAACTTCCCCGGCTTCCGCCACTGGGGTCATCGTGTGCATCTCAGGCTCCGTCCGCTCGTACCAGGTACAGCTCCTGCGTGCCCGCCCAGGGGGACTTGATCCGCCAGTGCGCCAACGGGTTCGGGGGCGCCGGCTGCCCCACCCGCGTCGGGGTGAGGGCGAACTCCGGCTTGATCGGGGGAACACCGTAATCGAAGTATTCGAAGTTCAGGTCGATCAGCTTCTTGCCGAGCGCGCCCGTGTTCGCCTTGCGTTGCTCGATGGCCGGGCCGACGGCGCCGCGGTCGTCGAACAGGTCGACGATCGCGCAGCCGCAGCTGTAGGCCAGCACGCCGATCTCACCGCCGCTGCGCACCGTCCCGCTGCCGACGAGCCGGCCCAGCTCGGCGCCGATCTGCTCGTACTGCGCGGTGGTGGTGTGGTTCGACATGATCGGCGCGAACGCCCGCGGCAGCCCGGTCGAGACGTAGTTCCCCACGCTCGCGATCACCAGCGCGGCCGCGGCCAGCGCCACCGGAATCCCCCCGGCCCGCCGGGCCGGCACCGGCGCGCGCCCGGCCAGCGCCGCGACCGCCGCGGCCAGGAAGATCGTGGTGACGACGATGCTCGGCCCGTAATACCAGTGGTACGGCGGCACATGTAGCCGCGAGTACGCCAGGTAGTGCAGCGCCCCGGCCGGGACAAGCGCGGCGAACGGCAGCAACGCGGCCGAGGCCGGGCCCCGACGCACGAGCGTCGGCAGCCAGCCGAGGAACGCCAGCGCGCCGAGCGCGGCCGGCAGGAACGAGAGCCACGTCGCCCACGGATACTCACCCGCATACAGCACCGGGCCGTTCGAGAAGTCATAGGCGCCCCAGGACTTCTGCAGCGTCTTGATGATCAGCGTGTCCGGCACCGCGGAGCCGAGCACCACCCAGCTGAACACGAACCACGGCACCGTGACCGCCACCG
This sequence comes from Amycolatopsis sp., assembly GCA_036502365.1. Lineage (GTDB taxonomy): Bacteria > Actinomycetota > Actinomycetes > Mycobacteriales > Pseudonocardiaceae > Amycolatopsis. The sequence continues at coordinate 922 of DASXYS010000195.1, read as the reverse complement.
CGGCCAGCACCGACTTGCCCATCCCGGCCCAGAACCGCTTGCGCACCACGAAGATCACCAACGCGAGCACCACCAGGTCCACCCGGATCAGCACCAGCACGCCGGCGGCCACGCCCAGCAGCACCGGCCGCCGTTCCACGGCGAACACCAGCAGCGCCACCACCGCCGCCGCGCCGAACTCCACCTCGAGGCCGATCGAGGAGATCAGCAGCGGGTTCACCGTGAGCAGCACGACGGCCAGCGGCGAGAACCACGACGGCAGGCCCGCCCGGTCCCCCACCCGCCGCAGCCCGGCGGCGATGACCACCTGGCACAGCACGTACAGGATCCCGGCGGCGAGCACGGCGTTGCGCACCACGAAGGTGAGCGCGCCGAGCACCAGCACGCTCAGCGGCGAAGTCGCCGTGTTCGAGGTGCCCAGCTCGATCAGGCCCCAGTGGCCGTGGAACGCGAGGTTCCTGGCGTAGGACAGCGTGATGAACGTGTCGTCGATCAGGTGCGGCCGGAACAGCGCGAACGCGCCCGCCGAAAGCACGGCGACGACGGCAGGCAGCACCCACCGCCGTCGCTCAGGCAGATTTTCGGATGCTTGGGGCACGGAGTCGGTCAACAGCACAGGGCGGGGTTCCCTCGCGGGTTCGGGCCGGTGCGCATCAGGCGCGCACCAGCGTGAAGTGGCCGACACCCTTGGCCGCCGAGTACACCGTCCACGAGTCGGGTCCCGACGCCGGGCCCTTGTCGTAGAGAAGGCGGTAGTCTACCGGGCGCGGAAGTTGCGCCCGATCGAACCAGTGGTAATTGATGCGCAGCCCGAGCCGGGTCACCGCACTGCTGTCCGCGAGGCGCTTCCGGAGGATCTCCGCGACCTGGCTGCGGTCGGAGAAGACGTCCAGGATCTGGCAGTCGCAGTAGTAGGCGAGCG
>DASXYS010000194.1:0-3796 GCA_036502365.1 Amycolatopsis sp. | reverse complement strand
CGCCGATCCCGTGCCGATCACCCGCGCTCCCGCGAGCCGGGCCAGCTGGACGGCGAACACCCCGACCCCGCCCGCCGCGCCGCCGAGCAGCACGGTGTCGTCCGGGCCGGGGTTGATCACGGCGAGGGCGGCGGCCGCGGTGCGGCCCGCGATCGCGAGGGTGGCGGCGGTGCGGTCGTCGACGCCGTCAGGGATCTGATGTGCCTCGTTCGCCGCGGTGCTCCCGGCGGCGTCCACCACCACGAAGTCGGCGACCGCGCGGGACAGGGCGCCGCCGAACACCCGGTCCCCGGGCGCGAACCCGGTCACCCCGGCACCGACCTGGTCGACCACTCCCGCGTAGTCGGTGCCGAACCCGGCCGGGAGGCTCAAGCCGAACCGGGCGGCGGTGTCCGCGTCGGCGGTCATGATCCAGTCCATCGGGTTCAGACCGGCCGCGGTGACCCGCACGCGGAGTTGTCCCGGGCCGGCCTGCGGCGCGGGAATCTCCCGGACCTCCAGGACTTCGGGGCCGCCGAAGGAATCCAGCTGGACCGCCCTGCTCCGGCCCGTCGCCGGCGGATCGCTCTGCTGCTGCATGTACGCCTGTCTCCTTGGACTGGGGGAACACGAAACGGACTATGCTCCGTCTACATGAACAACACTAACACAACCGGAGCGTGATCCGCTTTGACTGAGGCGGAGCAGCGCGCGCCACGGGCGGACGCGACCCGTAACCGCGACCAGTTGCTCGCGGTGGCGACTCGCATGTTCGCGGCGGCTGACGCCGAGCCGTCGCTGCGCGCGATCGCCCGCGAGGCCGGGGTCGGCATCGCCACGCTCTACCGGCACTTCCCGACCCGCGAATCACTGGTCGACGCGGTCTACCGGGACCAGGTCGTGCGGCTCACGGCCGGCGCCCGCGAGCTGCTCGACCGGCTGTCCCCGGCCGCGGCGATGCGGCGCTGGATGGACCTGTTCGGAGACTGGATCGCGACCAAGAACGGCATGCTCGACACGCTGCTCACGATGATCGAGTCGGGCGAGATCGCCCATGCCCGGACCCGCACCGAGCTACTGGCGGCCATCACCACGATCCTCGACGCCGGCCACGCGGCGGGCGACCTCCGCTCCGACGTCCCCGCCGACGACATCGCCTCCGCCCTCATCGGCATCTTCACCGTGGCGCCCCGGCCCGGGCATGAAGCCAAAGCCGGTCGCTTGCTGGACCTCCTGATGGACGGCCTTCGGCCCGCCGCCCGCCCGGCCTGAGCGTTTCCCGAGACCCATCGCGCCTGCTTCCACCGGGCAAGCGCGGTGGGTTTCGTGGTCCGGCCGGGCGGTGGCCGTTGCGGAACCGGGTCCGTCCGCTATACCGTCGAGCAGAACTAGAACAGGTTACAGTATCGGCAGCGGTGGACCGAGGAGCGAACATGGCGAAGAGGCCGGTGCGCGGCGACGAGGCGGACTATGTGGTCGTCGGGTCGGGCAGCTCGGGCGCGGCGATCGCGGGACGGCTGGCTGAGGCCGGGGCCAGCGTAATCGTGCTCGAAGCCGGGAAGAGCGACGAGCAGCTGCTGGTCCGGAAGCCGGGCATGTCGGCCCCGATGCACGCGGTGCCCCAGCTCAAGCGGACGGTCGACTGGGGCTACTACTCGGTGCCACAGAAACACGTTCTCGATCGGCGGCTGCCGGTGCCGCGCGGGAAGGTCGTCGGCGGGTCCAGTTCGGTCAACGGCATGGTCTACGTCCGCGGCAACCGCGCGAACTACGACTCGTGGGCGGCCGAGGGCAACTCGGGTTGGGACGCCGACAGCGTCAACGCCGCATACAAGCGGATGGAGGACTTCGAGGACGGCGAGAACGCCTTCCGCGGCACGGGCGGGCCGATCCGGATCACCCGTGCCAAGACGCCGCAGGAAGGCTCCCTGCAGTTCCTCGAAGCGACCGCCGACACGATCGGCTGCAAGATCCTCGACGACTACAACGCCGAGTCGCAAGAGGGCGTCAGCCGGATGCAGCAGAACGCCGCCGACGGCCTGCGCTACAGCGCCTCGCGCGGCTATGTGCACCACCTCGCGCCGCGGACCCTCGAACTGCAAACCCGGGTGCTGGCCAGGAAAGTGGTCATCGAAAACGGCCGCGCGACCGGCGTCGAGGTCGTCGACGCCGACGGCGGCACACGCATCGTCCGCGCCGGCAAGGAGGTCATCGTCTCCGCCGGGTTCGTCGGGTCCCCGCAGCTGCTCATGCTGTCGGGCATCGGCCGCGCCGAGCACCTCAAGGAGCACGGCATCGACGTGGTCGCGGACCTGCCGGTCGGCGACAACCTGCACGACCACATGTTCCACGCGCTGACGTTCCACGTCTCGTCCAGCCGGAACAAGGGCACTGCCCCGTACTTCGCGCGCGGCCTGGCGAAGGAGCTGATCCGGCCCGGCAGCACCTTCATGGCGAACTCGGTCTTCGAAGCGGTCGCGTTCCTCCGGACCTCCCAAGCCGCCGCGGTCCCGGACCTCCAGCTGCACGTCCTGCCGTGGGCGTACGTGTCGCCCAACCAGGACGCGCCGATCCGCCACGCCGTCGACAAGCGCCCCGCGCTCACCGTGATGGCGACGCTGATCTACCCGAAGAGCCGCGGCACGGTGCGGCTCGCCTCGGCCGACCCGACGACGGCGCCGCTGATCGACTTCCAGTACCTGTCCGACCCGGCCGACCTCGAGGTGCTCGGGGAGGGCTCGGAAATGGTGCGCGAGATCTTCGCGTCGAAGGCGTTCAAGGGCGCGGTCAAGGAGGAGATCCATCCGGGCACCGGGCTGCGGGGCCAGGAGCTGCGCGACGCGATCCTGAACCGGGCGACGTCGGTCTACCACGGCGTCGGCACCTGCCGGATGGGCGTGGACGAGCTGGCGGTCGTCGACCCCGGGCTCCGGGTCCGCGGGGTCGAGGGCCTCCGCGTCTGTGACGCCTCGATCATGCCGTCGATCACCGGCGGCAACACCAACGCTCCCGCCATCATGATCGGCGAGGTGGGCGCGCAGCTCGTCCTCGCCGGGAAGTGAGCCGGCCATGACCGTGACCCCGCTCGGGCTGACCCGCCCGGCCTCCGCCACCGACGCGTTCCTGCGGCAGCTTGTCACCCGGGTGCCCGGTTCGTCCGACGCGACCTGGCCGCTCACCGAGGTCTACACCGGCGACGTGCTGGTCGAGCTGCCGCAGTCGACCCCGGCCGACATCGAGCAGGCGTTCGCCCTCGCGCGGGAAGCACAGCGGAAGTGGGCCGCCACCCCGATCAAGGAGCGGCTGGCCGTGTTCAAGCGGGCGCACGCGCTCTTCGTGGACAGCGCGCGGACCGTCGCCGACCTCATCCAGGTCGAGAGCGGCAAGAACCGGCGGATGGCGATCGAGGAGAGCTGCGATCCGCCGATGGTGATGAGCCACTACCTGCGCCGTGCCGCCAAACTGCTGGCGCCGGTGAAGCGCGGCGGGCCGGTGCCGCTGCTGACGACCTCGACCGAGATCCGCCGTCCCAAGGGGGTCGTCGGCATCATCGCGCCGTGGAACTTCCCGTTCGCCACCGGCATTTCCGACGCCGTGCCGGCGCTGCTGGCAGGCAACGCGGTAGTGCTGAAGCCGGACAACAAAACGGCGCTCTCACCGCTGTACGGCATCCGGATGCTGGAGGAGGCCGGCCTGCCCGAAGGCCTGTTCCAGGTGGTGTGCGGCGAGGGCCCGGACGTCGGGCCGACACTCATCGACCACGCCGACTACGTGATGTTCACCGGCTCCACGGCCACCGGGAAGGTGATCGGCGAGC
>DASXYS010000193.1:0-4173 GCA_036502365.1 Amycolatopsis sp. | reverse complement strand
GTCACCGCCGGGAGGGCCCGGAAACGGTCGCGCCGCGGCTCGGTGTCGAACTCGATCTCCAGCGTCACGCCCCAGCCGTGCACGTGCCACGTCCACTGTCCGGCGCCGTTGGTCAGCGCCGCTTCGGTCAGGTCGTCGCCGTGTGCGCGTTGCCAGGCCCGGGCCGGGAACGTGCCGTCGAGGACCTCAATCGACAACCAAGAGTCCATTTGTCGACAATACCGCGGGTGACAAACATGGTGTTGCGTTTCGGGGGCGGGCGTGTGAGAGGGTATGGCCTGTGATGCGGATCATGGGGCGCCCTCGCGCGCTGATTGCCGTTGTGGCCGGTGCGTTCCTGCTCTCCGGATGTGGTGCCGGGCCCAGCCAGGTGAGCGCCGCGGCGATCATCGACGGCCAGGTCACCTCCATCGACCAGGTGCAGGGCCTGCTGGACAAAGCGGTCCAGGAGCAGCCGTACGCCAAGCAGCTCGCGGCGCAGCACAAGCTCGACCTCGTCGGCCGGGAGATCGTGCGCCAGCAGCTGCTGCACGCGGTGGTCGCCAAGGCCGCGCAGAAGGAGAAGCTCACCGCCGACGAGAACGCCATCGGCGCGGCCATGCTCCAGGACCCGCTGGCCGGGCCGATGCCGCAGGCCGCCACGCAGAACCAGGACTCCGCCGTTACCCAGCTCGTCTGGCGCGTGCGCGACCACCGCGAGGCGCTGACCGACCAGTACCTCGAGCAGAAGCTGGCGATCAAGTACCTGCCGACGCTCACGGTCAACTTCGACTACACCACCGTCGGCGCGCCGAGTGCCGACGGCTCGGCGCCCTCGACCGACCCGGCCACCGCGCGCACCGAAGCGATCGCCAAGGCGCGGCAGTTCGCCGCCGACCCGAAGGCCGTTCAGGGCGAGATCCAGAGCGGCGCGCAGGCCGGGGTCGAGGGCAACGTCGGCACGCAGGTGCCCGCGCTGTCCTCGCCGCAGGACGCCACGACGGTGCTGTTCGGCGTGCCGGCCAACACCGTGATCGCGTTCCAGCCGAACTCGTCCAGCAACCCGACCTGGGTCGTCGCGGTCGTGCGCCAGCGCGCCACCGACAAGGCCGTCGCCACCGACCAGGCCCAGCAGCCGACGCCGGACCAGCTCGGCGGCATCGGCGTCCGGCTGCTCCAGCCCTACGTCGGCGACGTCGACTACCGCATCAACCCGCGCTACGGCGTGTGGGACTCCGTGGGCATGGACCTCGCGCCGAACGCCAACGCCACCAAGGGGCTCGTGCTGCCGGTGCAGGGTGCCGCCCCGGCTCAGCGGTGACCGGCTCTGTTGTCGTAGTCGCCCGAGGGGCGACGCTCCCGGCCGCCGCGGTTCCGCTTCTGCGCACCGCGGCGGCGGTGTACGCGGGGTCGGACGTGGACGCCGCCGCCTTCGGCCTGCCGCCGGTCGCCGAAGCGCCGTCCCTGCGCGACATCGTGCTCGTGGTCGGCTCGCTCGCCGAGCCGACGGCCGTCGCGCTCACCACCGCCGGAGCGCGGGTGCTCCAGGCGCCGGCCGATCCGCTCATCGAGGCCGTGCTGGTGATGGACCGGCTGCGCTCGCCCGGCGGCTGCCCGTGGGACGGGGTGCAGACGCACGATTCGATGCGCAAGTACCTCGTCGAGGAGACCTACGAGCTGCTCGAGGCCATCGAGGAGAACGACCGCGCGGCCCTGCGTGAAGAACTCGGCGACGTGCTGCTGCAGGTGCTCTTCCACGCGCGCGTGGCCGCCGAGGACCCGCGTGACCCGTTCACGATCGACGACGTGGCGGGCGAACTGGTCGCCAAGCTGGTCGGCCGCCACCCCAATGTGTTCGGCGACGCCGGCAGGGTGGCCACGGCCGAGCACCAGGAACTGAAGTGGGAAGAGCTCAAGCAGGCCGAGAAGCAGCGTAAGTCCATTGTGGACGGCGTGGCGCTCGGCCAGCCCGCGGCCGCACTCGCCGGGAAGCTCGGTCAGCGCAGCGGCCGCGCCGGCATCCCGCTGGACCTGTTCCCCGCCGGCACCGACCCCGCGTCCCAGCTCTTCCGCACGGCGGCCACGGCGCGCCGCGCGGGCATCGACCCCGAGGGTGACCTGCGGGCGGTCGCGAAGCAGTTCGCGCGCGACATCCGCGCCGCCGAGGACGCCGCGCGCGCCGAAGGTGTCGAGCCCACCACCCTCGAGGCCGGTGGCTGGCGCAAGTTCTGGCCCTCGGCCTGACCTGAGCGTAGGCGCGGGTGTGTCCACCACCCGCCTCAACGGATGATCGAGAAACGCGATCAGCTGCGCTTTCCGTCGTCCGTGACAATCGATCAAAACACCGAAGAATTCGTTCTGTCCGGCTGGCAGACTCGCTGATGGCGCTCGGAAGTATTCGCGCCGAGCGGTAAATGTCCTGTCCGAAAAGAATCGAATTGGGTGTGATCACCATGGAGCAGAACGCTCCGATCGTGGAAGACCTGTCCATCGAGGAGCTCAACGACGTGGCGGCGGCCGACTGCGCCGGCACCGCCTCGACCGCGAGCACGCCGGTCAGCACCGCGGCCTGCATCGGCTGCGCCAGCGTCTGATCCGCTTTTTTGAATATTACCGTTTCGCATTACCTTTCCGCAGTATTCGGGTAAACACATTTCTGAGGGGAAAGACATGACTCCGGAAAACCTGAACACGACCGATCTGCCGATCGAGGACCTGACGGTGGAAGAGCTCTCGGAGGTCGGTGGCGCCGCCACCGCCAGCACCGCCGGCACCATCAGCACCCCGGCGACGGTCGGTACCGCGGCCTGCCTGGGCGGCTGATTTCGACGGTCTTCGCACCGCGAGAACCGAGGTAGCTACCGGTGTGTGCCGGCCGGTCGGCACACACCGGTAACACCCGAGAGCTGGGGAGCAGACATGGACGAGCTGACGAAGGCGACGTTGCGGTTCATCGGCGATCCGAAGTCGCAGCCGGTGGGGGACAACGAGCTGTTCGCGCGGCTGGCCGAGGAGAAGCCGGTGATCCACGCGGGCAGTGTGTGGATCGTTTCGCGGCACGACCTGGTGACCAGGATCGCCCGGCACCCCGCGGGCGCGCTGCGGATGCCGGACGAATGGTCCGCGACGGGGCACTTGGACGAGGCGACCAGCCGGGTTCTCGACGGCCTGCTGCCGATCCAGCCGCCCGCCGACCACCAGCGGCTGCGGCGGCTCGTGGCCGGGCAGTTCAGCGCCAAGTCCGTGGCCGGGTTACGGGGCGCGGTCCAGGAGATCGTCGCCGAGCTGCTGGCGGAACCCTTGCGCGACGGCGAATGCGAGTTCGTCGGTGACGTGTGCGGTCCGTTGCCGGTGTACACCACGGCCGCGTTGCTGGGGCTGCCGCCCGCCGACCGGCACCAGGTGCTGGGCTGGGCGAGCGCGATCAACAGCGCGGTGGTCAACGAGGTGACCGGACGGCTCGGCGGCCGCTACGGCGTGCCGGGCTCCGCCGCCGCGACCGGCCTCGCCGAAGTGGTGGGCTACATCAACGACCTCGCCGCCCGCCGTGGCGACGGCACCGACCTGATCTCCCGGCTCGCGCGCGCCTCGTCCGAAGAGGACGGACGGCTCTCGCACGACGAGCTGGTCTCGATGGTCCTCATGCTCTTCATGACGGGGATCGACACCGTGGGCAGCGCGCTCGCGAACGTGGTGCTCGCGCTGCGGAGGCACCCGGACGCCTGGCGGCGCGTGGTCGCCGACCCCACGCTGGCGGCCGCCGCGTACGTGGAGGGCATCCGCCTGCACCCGCCGTTGCCGCTGATGAGCCGGATCGCGGAGGACGACATCGACCTCGACGGCGTGACCATCCCGCGGGGCAGCACGGTGCTGCTGATGTACGGCGCGGCCAACCTCGACCCGGCTGTGTTCACGCACCCGCTGGAGTTCGACCTGGACCGCACGGAGTCGCGCCACCTCGCTTTCGGCCACGGTCCGCACTACTGCCTCGGCGCGAGCCTGGCCGTGTTGCAGGGCGAAACCGTGCTGGCGGCGCTGGCCGCCCACGCACCCGACTTCCGGCTGGCCGACCAGGACATCCGCCGTCGCGACGAGATGGCGTTCCACAGCCCGGCGTCGCTGCGGCTCCTGCTGCCCGAAACCTTCACGGAGCCAATGGTTCCGGCCGTCGCGGCTCCGGCCGGGTCGTGTCCG
>DASXYS010000192.1:0-6028 GCA_036502365.1 Amycolatopsis sp. | reverse complement strand
GGTCGGCGAGGGCGGGTACGCCCGCGAGCTCACCGAGGACGAGCAGGCCGAGCAGCAGAAGCGGCTCGAGGAGGCGGTCGCCGGCTTCGATGTGGTGATCACCACCGCGAACGTGCCCGGTCGGAAGGCGCCGACTCTGGTGACCGCGGCAGCGGTGCGGGAGATGAAGGCCGGCAGCGTGGTGGTCGACATGGCGGGCGAGTCCGGGGGCAACTGCGAGCTCACCGAACCCGGCCAGATCGTGGTCAAGCACGACGTCACCATCGCCTCGCCGCTGAACCTCCCGGCCACCATGCCTGAGCACTCGAGCGAGCTGTACTCCCGCAACGTGGCCTCGTTGCTGGAGCTGATGCTCGACGGCGAGGGCCGGCTGGCCCCCGACTACTCGGACGAGGTGCTGGCGAAGTCGCGGGTCGCGGGTGCGCCCGCGACAGGCGACGCCGCGCCGACCGGAGGAGAAGCCTGATGGATACCGGACTGTTGTCCAACCTGGCGATCCTGGTGCTGGCCGGCTTCATCGGCTTCGCGGTGATCTCCAAGGTGCCCAACACGCTGCACACCCCGCTGATGTCGGGGACGAACGCGATCCACGGCATCGTCGTGCTCGGCGGCATCGTGGTGCTCGAGCTCGGAGCCGACCACCTGGGGGTCCTGGCCAAGATCCTGCTGGTCATCGCCGTCGCGTTCGGGACCATCAACGTCGTCGGCGGGTTCCTGGTCACCGACCGGATGCTCGGCATGTTCAAGGGCGGCCCGACCAAGCCCGGCAAGAAGAGCGGAGCAGAGTCGTGACGTCGCTGGTGGCAGGGCTCTACATCGTGGCGTTCGCCCTGTTCATCTACGGCCTGATGGGTCTGACCGGCCCGAAGACGGCTGTGCGCGGCAACTGGATCGCCGCGGTCGGCATGGGCATCGCTGTCGTGGCCACCCTGCTGGTGCCCGACGTCCCGAACTGGCCGTTGATCCTGCTCGGCATCGTGATCGGCACGCTCGTCGGCGTCCCGTCGGCCCGCCAGGTCAAGATGACCGCGATGCCGCAGATGGTGGCGCTGTTCAACGGCGTCGGCGGCGGCGCGGTGGCCCTGATCGCGTGGGTCGAATTCCGCAGCACCGACGCGTACGCGCACGAGCCGCTGTACGTCGCGATCGCCTCGCTCTTCGCCGCGCTGATCGGCTCGATCTCCTTCTGGGGCTCGATCATCGCGTTCGGCAAGCTGCAGGAGATCGTCACCGGCCGTCCGGTCACGCTCGGGAAGCTGCAGCAGCCGGTGAACGCGCTGCTCCTGCTGATCGCGCTGGCCTGCGCGGTGATCATCCTGGTCGGCGGGGACGCGCAGATCCTGGTGATCGGGCTGCTCGTGGCCGCCGCGATTCTCGGCGTCACTTCGGTGCTGCCCATCGGCGGCGCCGATATGCCCGTGGTGATCTCGCTGCTGAACGCGTGCACCGGGCTTTCCGCGGCCGCGATGGGCCTGGCGCTGTCCAACACGGCGCTGATCGTGGCGGGCATGATCGTCGGCGCGTCCGGCTCGATCCTGACCAACCTGATGGCGAAGGCGATGAACCGGTCGATCCCGGCGATCGTGGCCGGCGGGTTCGGCGGAGGCACGGCCGTCGCGACCGGCTCGGGTTCGGGCGAGGCGCGGCCGGTGCGTTCGACCAGCGCGGCGGACACCGCGATCCAGATGGCCTACGCGAGCAAGGTGGTCGTGGTGCCGGGTTACGGCATGGCCGTAGCGCAGGCGCAGCACACCGTGCGCGAGATGGCGAAACTGCTGGAGTCCAAGGGAATCGAGGTCGCCTACGCGATCCACCCGGTGGCCGGCCGGATGCCGGGCCACATGAACGTGCTGCTCGCCGAGGCCGACGTGCCCTACGAGCAGCTCAAGGAAATGGACGAGATCAACTCCGAGTTCGCCCAGACCGACGTCGCCCTCGTGATCGGCGCGAACGACGTGATCAACCCGGCCGCCGAGACCGACCCCGGCTCGCCGATCTACGGCATGCCGATCCTGAAGGTCAGCGACAGCCGCTCGGTGATCGTCCTCAAGCGCTCGATGAGCTCGGGCTTCGCGGGCATCGACAACGACCTGTTCTACGATGCGAAGACCAGCATGCTCTTCGGTGACGCCAAGTCTTCGGTGGGCGAGATCGTGGAGGAGCTCAAAGCACTGTGAATCTCGAAACACTGTGAACGCCGGGTCGGACATACGCGCGGAATTCGCCGAGCCGACCGAGAACCTGGCGTTCGACGAGGCACTGCTGCGGGTGGCGCCTTCGTCGCCGGTGTTGTGGCTGTGGCGTAACCCAGTGTGCGTTGTCGTCGGGCGTGGGCAGAAGGTGTCGCGCGAAGTGCGCGTCGCGGAGTGCGCGCGTGACGGCGTCCCGGTCCTGCGTCGCGCGAGCGGCGGCGGCACGGTCTTCCACGACCCGGGGAACCTGAACGTGACCTTGGTGCTGCCCGGCCCGCCGGACCGCCCGCTGGAAATGCTGGGCTTGGTCATGTCGGCGGCGGTGGAGAAGCTGGGCCTGACGCCCCGCCTCGGCGAGCGCGGCCTGTTCGTGGGCACACAGAAGCTGTGCGGCTTCGCGGTCTTCCGCACGAAGGGCGGACTGCTGGCGCACTCGACGCTGCTGATCGACACGGACCCCTCGCGCGTCGGCGCGTACCTCACCGGCCCGCCACCGGACCCGAAGCCGCTGGACTCCCACCGCAGCCCCGTCGCCTCGCTGTCCGGCCATGGCCTGTCGTTCGCCCCGGGTGAGGTGGAATCCGTGGTCCGCGCGGCGGCCGTTTCGCTGCTCGGCCCGCTCGAGCCGCGCCCGCCGTCCCCGGCCGAGCTGGACCGTCAGCGCACCCTGCTGCACACCCGCTACCACTACGAGGCCTGGCACACCGACGGACGGCAACGCCAACCCTGACACCGGCCCGGAAACCACACCGGCCGGACCAGCGCAGGCCTTTCTTGCTGTTACTGGGTTCCGGCGTGGTTTCCGGGGTTCAGACTCGGGTCACTCGCTCGCGGAGAACTTGACCGCCGGAACCTTCGCCACCGCGCGACGGGGCTTTGCTGCCGCCTTCGCCTGAGTTGCCTTCGGTGCCGGGGCTGCCTTCGGTGCGGGGACTGCCTTGGCTGCGGCTGTCGTCGGGGCCGCGGTCTTCGCGGTTGTCTTGGCCGGAGCCACCTTCGTTGCCGAAGCCTTCGCCACGGCCGCCTTCGCTGCTGAAGGCTTCGACGGAGCTGTCTTGGCCGGAGTTGCCTTCGCTGCCGAAGTTTTCGGCGCAGCAGCCTTTGCCGCAGCCGCCTTCGATGCCGTGGCTTTCGTGGTCGTGGCCTTCGCCGACACTGCCTTGGCGGTGGTCTTCGCGCCCGCCCTCGTCGCGCCACTTTTCGCGGCGGCCTTCGGCGCAGCCGCCTTCGTGGTTGCTTTCGCAGCACCGCTCTTCGTGGCAGCCTTCGGCGCAGCGGCCTTGGCTGCGCTCTTGGCCGGGGCGGCCTTCGCCCCCGCAACCTTCGTGCGGGTGGCCTTCGCGGTTGTGGCCGTCGGACGGGGCGTGGTCTTCACCGCGGCCGCCGCCTTACGCGACGACGGTTCCGCCTTCGTCGCACGCTTGCCTGCAACCGGCTTCGTCGCCTGCCTGGCGACTGGCTTCACAGCCGACTTCGCACCCGGCTTGGCAACCGTTTTGCCAACCGACCTGCCAACCGATTTGCCGGCCGGCACCCTCGCCGAAGCACCCGCTTTCCCTGCCCCGGCCGCCGGCTTCTTCGCACCCGGCACAAAACGCGGCCGCTGCTTCCGCCCGCCGACGCGACGGGCCGCGTCCGCGTACCGGCCCAGGATCTTGCGCAGTGCGGCCGCGTTCGTGGAGGTGAGGTCGATGTCGTAGTCGACGCCGTCGAGGCCGAAGCCGACGGTCTGGGCCGCCGGGCCGCCGGTCAGGTCGTCCAGAACGCGGACAGCAGTGTTCCTGGCCATGAAGCCTCCCGTGCTCGATCGTGGTCATGCGTGCAACCGGCACGGCGACGCCCCGGCTCCCCCCGGTGCCGCCGGTTTCTTGCAGCTGTCTGACGAGAATAGCCGCTGGCTTGCGCGAAGCCACGTGGTGGTGTGCGCTGAACCCATGTCAGGACAGACTTTCGACGTTGTGGTGATCGGGGCCGGACCGGTCGGCGAGGTGGCCGCCGAACGCGCCGCCAAGGACGGGCTGAAGGTGGCGCTCGTCGAGCACGAGCTGTTCGGCGGGGAGTGCTCGTACTGGGCCTGCATTCCGAGCAAGGCGTTGCTGCGCCCGGGAAACCTGCTCGCCGCGGCCAAGCGGATGCCCGGTGTGCCCGTCGGCGGCGCGCTCGATCCGGCGCAGGTGTTCGCCCGGCGGGACTGGTTCACCGGCAAGGGCGACGACACCGGGCAGGTGGACTGGGCGCGCGGCGCGGGCATCGAGCCGGTGCGCGGCCACGGGCGGATCACCGGCGAGCGCGAGGTGACGGTGGGCGAAGACCAGGTGCTCACCGCCCGCCATGCGGTGATCGTCTGCACTGGCAGCGTCCCCCGCTCACCGTCGATCCCGGGGCTCGACACGATCCGGCCGTGGGGCTCGCGCGAGGCCACGTCGGCGTCCGCGGTGCCCGCGCGCCTCGGCGTGCTCGGCGGCGGGGTGGTCGGCGTCGAGATGGCGCAGGCGTGGGCCCGGCTCGGCGCCGAGGTGCACCTGGTGATCACCGGCGAGCGCCCGCTGCCGAAGCTGCCGGCGTTCGCGGGTGACCTGCTGCTCGGCGGTCTGCGCGAGGCCGGCGTCTTCGTGCACACCATGTCCGGCATCCGCGAGGTGTCCGCTGTGGACGGCGGCGCGTCGCTCACCCTGGCCGACGGTGAGCAGCTGGTGGTCGACGAGCTGCTGGTCGCCACCGGCCGGGCCCCGGCGACCGGCGACGTCGGCCTCGACCGGCTCGGCCTGCCCACCGACGCTCCGCTCGCCGTCGACGAGAGCGGCCGGGTGTCCGCCGTGGACGGTGGCTGGCTGTACGGGGCCGGCGACGTCACCGGCCGCGCGCTGATGACGCACCAGGGCAAGTACGGCGCGCGCGTCGCCGGCGACAGCGTCGCGGCCCGCGCCCGGGGCGAGGAGATCTCGACGGCGCCGTGGAGCCGTTACAGCGCGACGGCCGACCACCACGCCGTGCCGCAGGTGGTGTTCACCGACCCGGAGGTGACGTCCGTCGGGCTCACCGAGGCCCGCGAGGGCTCGGCCGACCGCGTGGTGGACATCGACATCGCGGTCGCCGGCTCGTCACTGCACGCCGACGGGTACCAGGGCAAGGCGCGCATGGTCGTCGACACCGAGCGCGGGGTCGTGCTCGGGGTGACGTTCGTCGGGCCGGACGTGGCCGAGCTGCTGCACTCGGCGACCATCGCCGTCGTCGGCGAGGTGCCGCTGGACCGGCTGTGGCACGCCGTGCCCGCGTTCCCGACGATCAGCGAGGTGTGGCTGCGGCTGCTGGAGGCGTACGGGCTCTGACGCTCAGCTCGGCAGCACCAGGTCGAGCGCGCCCTTCGCGGCGCGGGCTAGGCCGGGATCGTCCGAAGTGGACGGTCCCGGCAGCCAGACCGCCTGCACCAGCCGCACGCCGTTGCCCTCGATCTTGCTGGTGTAGGCGGCGCCGTCGAACTGCGGCGCCGGGCCCGGCCACTTGCCGGTCTCGGTGGCGACGTCGATGATGCCGCCGCTGCCCGGCGTGTCGGCCACGTCTTTGAAGTGCGAGGCCTGCGCGGCGTCGGGAAACGCGACGACGGCCACGGTCACCGCGGCCGCCCGCCCGTCGACCTGAGCCGTGTAGCTCGCCCGCTGGACGCCGAGGCAGCTCGTCTGCTGCAGGCTCGCCTGCACATCACCGAACGCGTGCGAGGCGCACCGCTGGTCGCCGCTGCCGGCACGCACCTCGAACGTCAGGCTCGGCGCCACCGGCGCACTGGACACCGGAGCACTGGAAGCCGGCGGATTCGAGGCCGCGGGCTGGGAACTCGC
>DASXYS010000191.1:0-5751 GCA_036502365.1 Amycolatopsis sp. | reverse complement strand
GTGCGCGGCGGAGGTCGGCGCAGGGTGTTCGGGGTGTTCTCGACCTGGTGAAGGGCGTGAGTTCGGTCGCGGTGACCGTCTGTCAACCCACGTCAGTCGAGATTTCCCCCAATTCGATCCCTTCTGGATACGGGATCGGGTAGTCGGACGCGCGCGGGGCTCGTATCCTGGACAGTGCCACCCCGCCTGGGGTTGGCTGTTGGGTCCAGGACGTTGCGCGGCCCGGCGCCCGCGACAGCTGTGCCGGAGGAGGAAAGATGCCACTCTCCGAGCATGAGCAGCGGCTGCTCGATCAGATCGAGCGCGAGCTCTATGCCGAGGACCCCAAGTTCGCATCGACGGTGCGTGGCACCCGGATGCGCCGCCCCGCTCGTCGACGGCGCATCCAGGGGATCGTCCTGTTCGTGCTGGGCGTCGCACTGCTGGTGCTGGGGGTGGTGGTGCCCGTGCTGCGGGTCGCCGACATCCCGTTGATCAGCGTGCTGGGGTTCCTCGTGATGTTCTTCGGGGTGATGATGGCCGTCACGTCCATACGCCAGGGTGACAGTGGCAAGGACAACGGCGGCCCCCACGGCAGTGGGGGAGGCGGCAAGCAGTCGAGCCGTCGCAGCTCGTTCACCCAGCGCATGGAGGAACGCTTCCGCCAGCGCTTCGAAGAGCAATAACACACCGCGACCTTCGAGATCCGCGCTTCGCCCTCCCCGGGGCGCAGCGCGGATTTCTCGTGTGCGCGCAAGACTGACGGCTGCACACGCCGACGATCTAAGCCCCCCGGTGATCACCGGGGATCGGGCCGTCATCCCGCGGGCACGGCACACGGTCAGGAGCGGGGACGCTCGGCGCCCCGCCGGACAGCGGCAGACCTGAAACCACACGCCCTCAGCGGCGGATCTCAACCGCAAGCAGCAGACCGGAATCCTGCTCGGCGGCAAGTCAGGCGTTGGCAGGAGCTGGACCGGAATCCAGCCCGGCGGCAAGCCGCGCCTTGGCCGCCGCGGGGTCGGAATCCCGCCCCGGCGACAAACCGCCCAGCGGCATTAGCGGAACCGCAACCCTGGCCCCGCCACAAGCCGCCCCTCGGCAGCGCTGCTGCCATCCCAGCCTCAGGAACGGCGCCGCAGCACCGATTTCGGGAACAGCCGTCCGCGCCAGGGCAGCGGGGCGGTGCGGCCGAGGCCGCGGCGCAGTTCGTCGAAAGCCGGGCCCAGCTGTGGGTCCGGGGTGGGCACGTCGCTGTACCAGGTCTTCTCGACGGCGCCGATCACCGCGCGCAGGCTCTCGCGGGCGGGGTCGTCCAGGTGGTGGTTCGCGGCGATCTTCTGGCCGGCCACGCGGACGGTGTCGCTGTCCGGGATCGGCAGACCCCGGTCGGCGCACTCGGCTTTGAGCTCACGCCACGCCGCGTCGGCCGCGTCGGGGGAGTGGGCCGCGATGGCCTGGAGACGGCGGCGGCGGAAGAAGTCCCGTACCGCGGCCGGACCGCCGATGCCCGCGAGCAGCACCACCACGATCAGCGCAAACCACCACGCCACCAGCGCCGCCAGGAAGCCCGCCGCCGCCACGAACAGCACGCCCGCGGCCAGCGGCAGCCACAACGCGGCCAGATGGACGGGGTCGTCGGCCGGGGCCGAGGTCGGAGTACGGACCAGCAGGTTGCCGTCCGGCGTCGCGTCCGGTGGCGGAACGCCCGAGGCGGGCGACCGGCCACCGGGGCCGGCCCGTCGGCGCGAGGAGCGCAGCAGGTACGCCGCCAGCACCGCCAGGCCGCCGAGCACCGCCAGCACGACGGCGAGCGCGAGCAGCCAGCCGTTGCTCGACCCCTGGTCCGGCGCCGGCCCGGGAGCGGCCTGGTTCTGGCCCTTGTCCAGCGGGTTGTTCGCGGTCGGCGCGCTGGATCGCGGCGCGGTCGGCAGGTTGTCGGTGGCGTTCGGCTGCTGGGAGGTGGAGTCGTTCTGCTGCAGGTACGGCGGGACGATGCCGCGGCCGTCGGCGAGCGGGGTCGGGTCGAAGCTGACCCAGCCCTTGTCGCCGAAGTACGCCTCGACCCACGCGTGCGCGTCCTGCGAGCTGATCGACTGGTAGTCGCCCTTCTGCACGCCCGGTGTGAAGCCGATCGCGACGCGCGCGGGGATGTGCGCCACCCGGAGCATCACGGCCATCGCGGACGCGTACTGCTCGCAGTAGCCGCGCTTGCCGTTGAGGATGAAGTCGGCCAGCGCGTCGGCGTCGGTGGCGTCGGCGGTCTTCGTGTCGTAGACGAAACCGTTCTGCGCACTGAAGAACTGCCACAGCGCGTTGGCCTTGTCGAAGTTGTTGGTCTGGCCCGCCACGAGCTGGTCGGTCTTCGCGACCACCCGCGGGTCGACGCGGTCGATCGTCGTGTACGCCGCCGGCACCTCGTCGGACTTCGGGTCGGTGACGCGCAGTTCGGCGGCGGTCGGCTCCTTCAGCGACGCGGTTTCCGTATACGGCGGAGCCGGCTCGCTCTTCGTGGTGAAGACGGCGCCGCTGACCCGGTCGTACAACCATTGCGGCGAGACACCGCGCAGCGCGCGCGGGGCGCCGTAGACCGGCAGCCAGTTGTCGACCCAGCGGGTCGGCTCGATCTGGATCTGACGGGAGACGCCGGTGCCGTCGTCGCCGGGGGCCGCGGGCAGAGTGGCGCCGGCCAGGACCCCGGTCTGCGCCTGGCCGCCGCCGCGCAGGCCCCAGCCCTTGTTCGGGGTGTAGGTGTCGAGCGTGAACGCGCGCAGCAGCCGCCGGTCCGAGCCGAGGCCGCGGACCTGGAACAGCTCGGTGTTCGCGCCCTGGTCGAGCAGGCCGCGCAGCTGCGTGAACGGGGCGACGCCGAAGCCGCCCGCGCCGTCCCCGCCGGTCCCGCCGCTGGCGCCGAACGGGATCTTGCCGACCGTGCCGACCATGGTGATCCCGCCGCCCAGCAGGCCGAGCACGATCGCGGCGCCGACTACGGCCACGGGGGCCTGGAGCGCGCGGGCGGGGCCGCCGGAGCCGGGGGCGTCGCGGTTGCGCCAGCGCCGGTGCCGGTGGCTGCCGTCGATGGCGAGCAGGCAGGGGAACGCGGCCGCGCCGAGCAGGAACGTCCACCACGGCAGCAGGCTGTCGGACAGCGCCGCGGGCACCGCGTAGACGCACAGCAGCACCAGCCCGGTGGCGGCCGGTGCCGCGGCGGCCACCGCGAGCGTGTCGACGAGCACGGCGACCAGGCCGATCGCGATGGTCACCAGGCACAGGATCGGCTGCGTGCCGTCCACCGGTGGCAGCCCGGTGCGGATCTGCTCCGCGGACGCCGCGAGCGTCGCCTGCAGCTCCCCGAACGCCGTCGGGCCGGGGAAGATCTTGAGGAAGCCCTGGGTGGTGAACGCGCCGGTGATCAGGAACAGCAGCACCAGCAACTGCCCGAGCCCGACGGCGATGGTCGGCGCCCGCAGCGAGCGCAGCGCCAGCCCGGTCGACGCGACCAGGATGACGGCGACCAGCAGGTACCCGAACCACGCCCAGCCGTTCACCACGCCGGTCAGGGAGGTGGCCGCGCAGAGCGTCGCGCCGCCCGCCGCGGCCGGTGGCAGCAGGCTGCTCGACCACGGGGGCGCCGGGGCCGGGGGCTGCGGCGTGGGGGTGTGCGGGATCGGCGGCCGCGGTGGCGCGGTGGCGGTCATCGGGCACCGCCGATCAGGGCGCCGCGGTTGGAGCCCGTGCGGCAGAGCTCGGACCAGACCTGGGGCATGGACGACTGCGGCGCGGCGATGACCACGCCCCAGCCGGCGGCGCGGAGCAGCTCGGCCGAGTCCTCGGTGGCCGCCGCGCGTTGTTCGGGGGCGCTGAGGCCACCGGCCCAGCTCGGGGTGTCCAGCAGGACCGCGAGGCTGCGGACCCCGCGGCGGCGGTAGCGGGACAGCTCGTGCACGGACTCCGCGCTGACCGTGCCCAGCACGGCGATCAGCTCCTGGCTCTCCGCCGGGTCGTGGCCGAGGGTGATGTCGCGCTGGTGCGCGGGCTGCAGCGCGGCCAGCGCGTCGAGCACGACGTTGTCGTAGCCTTCGCCGCCGTCGCCGGGGGCGTCGGCCAGGGTCAGGCCGTGCTCGTTGACCAGCCGGACCCGGTGGCCCGACCGGCGCAGGTGCAGCGACACCGAAGCGGCGAACGAGACGGCCCACTCCAGGCTCGCCGCCGGGCCGGTGCCGTGGTGGGCGGCTGCGCGGTGGTCGAGCAGCACGGTGGTGCCGCCGCGCCACGGGCGTTCCTCGACCCGCACCATGATCTCGTCGCGGCGCGCGGTGGAGCGCCAGTGCACCTTCCGCATGTCGTCGCCGGTGCGGTAGTGCCGCACGATCACGTCCGGCTCGCCCTGGCCGGCGTGCAGGCGGACGGTGCCGTCGTCGCCCGCGCCGGCGCCCGACCCGCCGGGCAGCCCCCACAGGGGCACCACCCGCGGGACGACGACCAGCCGCGAGTGGCCGATCAGCTCACGCTCGAACTCGCACAGCCCGAACGGGTCCGTGATGGTCGCGCGTAGCGGCCCCACCTGCTGGATCCCGCGCATCACCGGCTGCAGCGGGTAGCGCAGCAGCACCCGGCGGTCGTGCGGCAGCCGCTCGACGACGAACCGCGGCCGCGAGCCCAGCGCGTACGGCACGCCGTCCTCGAGCAGCATCTCACCGCCCGGCAGCCGTCCGCTGCGCCACAGCTCGAGGTGGACCTCGCTGTTCGCGCCGACGGCGACGCGCTCCGGCCTCAGCGCCCGCGCCGCGCCGAGGCGCAGCCGGGTGGCCGAGATGAACGCGGCGACCAGCAGCGGCAGCGCCACCACGAAGATGGCGACGCGCAGCAGGTCACGCTCGTTGAGCACCAGCGAGCACACCGCCGCGGCGATGCCCGCGGCCAGGAGACAACGGCCGCGGGTGGTGAGGCCGGACAGTGCACGCAGCATGCGGTTCTTTCTGCTTCTGGGGTTCGGGCTACTGCCGGGTCCCGGCCGAACCCTGCGGGACGGGGACGCGGTGGAGCACGGCGCGCACCACATCGGTGGCCGACCGGCGGGCCGCGTGCGCCTCGGTGGTGAGCACCAGGCGGTGCGCCAGTACGGGCACGGCGACCGTGTGCAGGTCGTCCGGCACGACGTACTCCCGCCCGGACAGCGCGGCCTGCGCCCGCGCGGCCCGCACGAGATGCAGCGTCGCGCGGGGAGAGGCACCGAGCCGGATTTCCGGCACCTGCCGGGTCGCGGCGGCCAGGTCCACGGCGTACCGGCGGACCTCCGGGGCCATGTGGATCGCGCGGACCGTCTCGATCAGCCGCCGGACCGTCTCGCCGTCGGACACCGGGCCCAGGTCCGCCATCGGGTTGTGCCCGGCGTGCTCGTCGACCATGGCCAGCTCGGCCTGCTGGTCGGGGTAGCCGATGGACACCCGCGCGGTGAACCGGTCGCGCTGCGCTTCGGGCAGCGCGTACGTGCCCTCCATCTCGATCGGGTTCTGCGTGGCGATCACCATGAACGGCTCGCCGAGCGTGTAGGTGCTCGTGTCGACCGTGACCTGGTGTTCCTCCATGCACTCGAGCAGCGCCGACTGCGTCTTCGGCGAGGCGCGGTTGATCTCGTCGCCGACGACGATGTTGGCGAAGATCGCGCCCGGCTTGAACTCGAAGTCGCGGCGCTCCATGTTCCAGATGGACACCCCGGTGATGTCCGAGGGGAGCAGGTCCGGGGTGAACTGGATGCGGCGCACCGAACAG
>DASXYS010000190.1:0-25212 GCA_036502365.1 Amycolatopsis sp. | reverse complement strand
CCGGGTGCTGATCAACCTGGCCCGCTGGGTGCGCGGCGCGAAGGTCTACGGCGCGGACATGACCGGTTATCGCCAGTACGCCATCAACCACGAGGTGGGCCACGCGCTCGGCAACATCCACGTCGGCTGCCCCGGCAACGGCCAGGCAGCGCCGGTGATGATGCAGCAGTCGTTCGGCGTGGCCGACGACTACGTGGCCGCACTGAACAACATCCCCGGCGGCGACAAGGGCAAGGTGGCCCCTGACCACCGCGTCTGCGTGCCCAACGCGTGGCCGAACCCGACCCCGCCGCAATAGCCGTACAAAGCAACCCCCTTCCCACAATCTGGACCTGGGGAAGGCTGGCTTGCGTGCGCGCGTTGTAGATACTGGGATCGACAACGCGATCCGCGCGAGATGGAGGACCCGATGTCAGACACGGCACTGCCGCCGCTCGTAGAGCCGGCTGCCGAGCTCACCAAGGAAGAGGTGGCCCGGTACAGCCGTCACCTGATCATCCCCGACGTCGGGGTGGTCGGGCAGAAGCGGCTCAAGAACGCGAAGGTCCTGGTCATCGGGGCCGGCGGCCTGGGCAGTCCCGCGCTGCTGTACCTCGCCGCGGCGGGCGTGGGCACCCTCGGCATCGTCGACTTCGACGTGGTCGACGAGTCCAATCTGCAGCGCCAGGTGATCCACGGCATCTCCGACGTCGGCAAGCTCAAGGCCGCGTCGGCGCAGGAGTCGATCGCCGAGATCAACCCGTTCGTCAAGGTCTACCTGCACACCGAGCGGCTCGAGTCGGCGAACGCGCTGGAGATCTTCGGCCAGTACGACCTGATCGTCGACGGCACGGACAACTTCGCCACGCGTTACCTGGTGAACGACGCCGCCGTGCTGCTGGGCAAGCCGTACGTGTGGGGCTCGATCTTCCGGTTCGAGGGCCAGGCCAGCGTCTTCTGGGACGACGCGCCGAACGGGCAGGGCCTCAACTACCGGGACCTCTACCCGGAGCCGCCGCCTCCCGGCATGGTCCCCTCCTGCGCCGAGGGCGGCGTGCTGGGCGTGCTCTGCGCGTCCATCGGCTCGATCATGGTGACCGAGGCGATCAAGCTGATCACCGGCATCGGCGAGCCGCTGCTCGGGCGGCTGATCAGCTACGACGCGCTGGAGATGAAGTACCGAGAGGTCAAGATCCGCAAGGATCCCGAGACCCCGAAGATCACCGAGCTGATCGACTACGAGGCGTTCTGCGGCGTCGTGTCCGACGAGGCGGCCGAGGCCGCTTCGGGCAGCACGATCACGCCTGCGGAGCTCAAGGCCAAGTTCGACAACGGCGACAACTTCGCCCTGATCGACGTCCGCGAGCCGCACGAGTACGAGATCGTCAACATCAAGGGCTCGACGCTGATCCCGAAGGACCGGATCCTCTCGGGCGAGGCGCTCGCGGAACTGCCGCAGGACAAGCCGATCGTGCTGCACTGCAAGTCCGGCGCGCGGTCCGCGGAGGCGCTGGCGGCGTTGCACGCGGCCGGCTTCAAGGACGCCACGCACCTCGGCGGCGGCGTGCTGGCCTGGGCGCGGCAGATCGACCCGAGCCTGCCGACGTACTGACCGTTTGCCCGTGAAGGCCTCCCTCCTCGCGCCGGACGCGAGGAGGGGGGCCTTCACGGCTTTTGGCGGCGAACGTCCTGGTCCGAGAAAACGGTGCGTGACCAGCGCGTCTTCTCGTTCGTGGCGGATCGGCCGGGGTACCGTTTGCTGTTGTGCGGTCCACTCTCGAACGGCCTTCCGAGCGCGTGTGCGCAGCCTTCGGCGGCGACCTCGTCGGGGCTTCGGCCTTGCCGGATTCGTCCGCCTGGCATTGCGGTGACCTGGTGCTCAAGCCGGTCGCCGACAAGTCGCGCACGCTGTGGACTGCGCGGGCGCTGGACCACATCGACGAGCCGGGCCTGCGGGTCGCCAAGCCGGTGCGTTCGCGGGACGGCCGCTGGATCGTCGGCGACTGGTCCGCGTGGCGGTATGTCTCCGGCACGCCGGAGCACCGCTGCGACGAGGCCGTGCTCACCGCGGTGAAGCTGCATCGCGCCACGGCCGACCTGCCGCGGCCGGATTTTTTGAGTGCCCGCACGGACATCGACGCGGTCGCGGACCGCATCGCGTGGGAAGAGCTGGACCGCCCACTCGACGAGGCCAAGGGCGGCCGCTGGTTCGAGATCCTGGCCCCGGCCCGCCGCCCGGTGAAGCTGCCCCCGCAGGTCGCCCACGGCGAACTGCTCGGCGGCGTCCTGTTCGACGGCGCCGCGGCCCCGGGCATCGTCGACTTCGTGCCGTACTACCGCCCGGGCGAATGGGGCGCCGCGATCGCCGCTGTCGACGCCCTGTCCTGGGGCGGCGCGACGGCCGCGCTGATCGACCGCTGGGCCCACCTGCCGGAGTGGCCGCAACTGCTGCTGCGCGCGGTGCTCTTCCGGCTGGCCGCGAACGCGCTGAATCCCCGCTCGACGGGCGCCGCCCTGGACGGCTTGCGCGCGGCGGCACGTGAGGTCAGCGCCGTCCTCTGACCACCACGGACCTCACCGGCGGGCTCGCGCGCGGCGGCGGGATATGTCAACTGGGCGAAACATTCGGGAGTTTCCAGGTAACACGGCGTCCTTAGCGTCGGGGGGCATCGCCGATCCCGAGGAGCGCCCGTGCCGCACGTCGACACGCACTGCCCGTACTGCGCGTTGCAGTGCGGGATGCGCTTGGCGGGTTCGCGGGTCGAGCCGCGGGACTTTCCGGTCAACGCCGGGGGGTTGTGCCAGAAGGGCTGGACGTCCGGTGACCTGCTGAGTTCCGGGCGCAGGCTGACGACGCCGCTCGTCCGGCGGGGTGGGGAACTCCGGCCGGCGAGCTGGGACGAGGCGCTGGACGTCGTCGCCGGGAAGTTGCGGGAGCTGCGACGAGAGCACGGGCCCGATTCCGTCGCGGTGTTCGGCGGGGGTGGGCTGACCAACGAAAAGGCTTACCAGCTCGGCAAGTTCGCCCGGGTCGCGCTCGGGACCTCGCAGATCGACTACAACGGCCGGTTCTGCATGTCCTCGGCCGCGGCGGCCGGGCTCCAGGCCTTCGGCGCCGACCGCGGGCTGCCGTTTCCGGTCACCGATCTCGGCGGCGCCGACGTGGTGCTGCTGGCCGGGGCGAACCCGGCCGAGACGATGCCGCCGTTCGTGCAGCACCTGCGGGGTGCGGACCTGATCGTGGTCGACCCGCGCCGCACGCCGACCGCCGAGCTGGCGGGCCTGCACCTGGCCCCCGCGCCGGGCACGGATCTGGCGCTGGCATGGGGAATCCTGCACGCCGTGGTCGCCGAAGGCCACCTGGACAAGTCCTTTGTGGATCTCAGGACCGCGGGATTCGACGAGATGTGGCGGATCGCCGCCGCGTGGTGGCCGGAGCGGGCCGAACGCGTCACCGGCGTCTCCGCTGCCGACCAGCGTGCCGCCGCGGCCAAGCTGGCGGGGGCGCGCAACGCGTACGTCCTCACTGCGCGCGGCACCGAACAGCACGCCACGGGCACGGCGAACGTCGGCGGCTGGATCAACCTGGCGCTCGCGCTCGGACTGCCCGGCCGCGAGGGTTCCGGCTTCGGCTGCCTGACCGGGCAGGGCAACGGCCAGGGCGGCCGGGAGCACGGGCAGAAGGCCGACCAGCTGCCCGGTTACCGCAAGATCACCGACCCCGCCGCCCGCGAGCACGTGGCCGCGGTGTGGGGGGTGACGGCCGACAGCCTGCCAGGGCCGGGACGGTCGGCCACCGAGCTGCTCGAAGCGCTCGGACACGACGACGGTCCTCGCGCGCTGCTGGTCTTCGGCAGCAACGTGGTGGTGTCCGCGCCGCGCTCGTCGGGCGTCCAAGAGCGACTGTCCTCATTGGATCTTCTGGTGGTCGCCGACCTCGTGCTGTCCGAGACGGCCGCGCTGGCGGACGTGGTCCTGCCGGTGACGCAGTGGGCCGAGGAGGACGGCACCCTCACCAGTCTGGAGGGGCGGATCCTGTTGCGCCGCAAGGCACTCGACGCGCCGCCGGAGGTCCGCACCGACCTCGAGGTGATCCACGGCCTCGCCACCCGGCTCGGCCAGCCGGCCGCGCGGTTCCCGGTTGACGCCGAGACCGTCTTCGAAGAGTTGCGCGCCGCGTCGAAGGGCGGCACCGCGGACTACTCCGGTGTCACCTATGAGCGGCTGCGCGCGGGCGAGGCGCTGCACTGGCCGGTGCCGGGCGAAAACCACCCAGGCACACCGCGGATGTTCCTCGACCGTTTCGCTCATCCGGACGGTCGCGCCCGGTTCGCCGCCGTCGACCACACCGGGCCCGCCGAGTTGCCTGACGCGGACTTCCCCTTGCAGGCCACCACCGGCCGGGTGCTCCAGCACTACCAGTCCGGCGCGCAGACCCGGCGGATCGCCGAGCTGATGGACGTGGTGCCGGAGATGTTCGTCGAGGTCCACCCGGACACCGCCGCGCGCTCCGGACTCGCCGACGGTGAGCGCGCGCTGGTCCGCTCACGGCGCGCCGAGACGGTGGCGAAGGTGCGGTGCGTCGGTTCGCTGCGGCCCGACCTGGTGTTCCTGCCGTTCCACTTCCCGGGCGAAGGTCGCGCGAACCTGCTCACCAACCCCGCGCTCGACCCGGTCAGCCGGATGCCCGAGTTCAAGGTGTGCGCGGTGGCACTGTCCAAGGTGGACATATGACTGCCCGGCCGGTGGTGATCGCCGGCTACGGCATGGCCGGCGCGCGGCTCGCGGACGAGATCCGGCAGCGCGATCCGGCCGGGGAGCTGGTGCGGCTCACCGTGGTCGGCGCCGAACCGCACCCGGCGTACAACCGGGTGCTGCTGTCGTCGGTGGTCGCGGGAGGGCTGAGCGCCGAGATGGTCCGGCTGCACGACGAGGACTGGGCTGCGCGCACGAACGTCGACCTGCGGCTCGACACGGCCGTCACCGCGATCGACCGCAAGAACCGTTGCGTAGAAACGAAAAACGGCCCGGTGGTCTATGACGCGCTGGTGCTCGCCACCGGCGCGACGCCCTGGCTGCCGCCGGTGGAGGGCCTCGAGCCCGGGCCCGACGTCGTTGCCTTCCGGACCCTCGACGACTGCGCCCGCATCCTCGACGCCACCCGTCCCGGCGCGCCCGTCGCCGTGCTCGGCGGTGGCCTGCTGGGGCTCGAAGCCGCCCGTGGGCTGGCCGGTCGCGGCGCGAACGTCACCGTCGTGCACCCGCGCCGGCACGTGATGGAACGCCAGCTCGACGCCGGCGCCGGGCGAGTGGTCGCGCGCCGGCTTGCCGAGCTGGGCGTCACCTTCAGCTTCGAGACGGCGGCCGCGCGGTACCTGCCCGGCGACGGACTGAAGCTCGACGACGGCACGCTCGTCCCGGCCGACCTGGTGGTGGTCGCCGCCGGGGTCCGCCCGGAGACTGCGCTGGCCGAAGCCGCCGGGCTGGCCGTCGACCGCGGCGTACTGGTCGACGATCTCTTACGCACCAACGACGGCCGGGTCCACGCCCTCGGCGACTGCGCCCGGCACGCACACGCGCCCGCCGGGCTGGTGCAGCCCGCGTGGGAACAGGCGGCGGTGCTCGCCGACCTGCTCACCGGCGCCGACACCGCCGCCCGCTACCGCGGCACCACCGCGGTCACCCGGCTGAAGGCGCGCGACGTCGACCTCACCGCCGTCGGCGAGACCCACGTGACCAGCGAGGACGGCGACGCGGACGTGCTCACGTTCGACGACCCGTCCGGTGGCCGTTACGGCAAGCTGGTGATCCGCGAAAACCGGGTCACCGGCGCGATCCTGCTCGGCCTGCCGGACGCGGCCGCCACCGTCACGCAGTTCCACGACCGCGGTATCCCGCTGCCCGAAGACCGGCTCGCGGTGCTGCTCGGCCGCGCGCTGCCCGCGGGCACTCCAGCCGCCGCGAGCCCCGCCGAGCTGCCCGCTTCGGCCCTGATCTGCCGGTGCAACGCCGTCACCAAAAGCCGGCTTGTCGACGCCTGGCGCGGCGGCGCGACCGATGTCGCCGCGCTGGCCCGCGTCACCCGTGCCACCACCGGCTGCGGCGGCTGCCGGGACACCGTCGGCGCCGTCGCGGATTGGCTGGCCGCGCAATGAAAGCCCCTGTCGACCGAGCATCGTCAACTAGGAGGACGCCATGACCACCACGGCCCACCGGGGCGCCCGCTGGATCGAGCACTGGGAGCCCGAGGACGAGGGCTTCTGGGCGGCCACCGGGAAGAAGATCGCCTCCCGCAACCTGTGGTTCTCCGTGTTCGCCGAGCACATCGGGTTCTCGATCTGGACCCTGTGGTCGGTGGTCGTGCTGTTCATGGGTCCGGCGTACGGCTTCTCGGCCGCGGACAAGTTCCTTCTGGTGTCCACGCCGACGCTGGTCGGCGCGCTCATGCGGCTGCCCTACACCTTCGCCGTGGCGCGGTTCGGCGGTCGCAATTGGACGGTCGTCAGCGCGGCCCTGCTGGTGATCCCCACGGTGCTGACGGCGATCGTGCTGCATCCCGGCACGTCACTTGGCACGTTTGTGGTGATGGCGGCGCTGGGCGGGGTCGGCGGCGGCAACTTCGCGTCGTCGATGACCAACATCAACACCTTCTACCCCGAGCGGCTCAAGGGCTGGGCGCTCGGGCTCAACGCCGGCGGCGGGAACCTCGGTGTGGCGGTGATCCAGCTCGTCGGGCTGCTGGTGATCGCCGTGGCCGGCACGACCGCGCCGCGGCTGGTGCTCTACATCTACATTCCGCTGATCGTGATCGCGGCCGTCTGCGCGGCGCTGTTCATGGACAACCTCGCCACCGTGCGCGGTGACACGAAGGCGATGCGCGAGGTGGTCCGGCACGGCCACACCTGGGTGATGTCGCTGCTGTACGTCGGCACGTTCGGCTCGTTCATCGGCTACAGCTTCGCGTTCGGGCTGGTGCTGCAGAACCAGTTCGGCCGGACGCCGCTGCAGGCCGCCGCGGTGACCTTCCTGGGCCCGCTGCTCGGCTCGCTGTCCCGGCCGCTGGGCGGACGGCTGTCCGACCGGATCGGCGGCGGCCGGGTCACCTTCGTCACGTTCGCCGCGATGGCGCTGGCCACGGCGGTGCTGATCCTGGCCTCGTCGGCGAACTCGCTGGCCCTGTTCACGGTCGCGTTCATCGTGCTGTTCGTGCTGACCGGGATCGGCAACGGCTCGACGTACAAGATGATCCCGGCGATCTTCCGCGCCAAGGCCCGCACCGCGATCGACCAGGGCGCCGACGAGACGGCCGAACTGCTCAAGGCGCGCCGCCTGTCCGGCGCGCTGATCGGGCTGGCCGGGGCGATCGGCGCGCTGGGCGGGCTGTTCATCAACCTCGCGTTCCGCCAGTCCTTCGCCGACGCGCACAGCGGGGTGCCCGCGTTTGGCGCGTTCCTGGTGTTCTACGCGGTGTGTGTGGCCGTCACCTGGGCCGTTTACCTGCGCAAGCCGGTGGCGCAGATGAAGCCGGCGCTGGCGGGGGTCTGATGCGCACGCTGGTGGTCGCCGGGCACGGCATGGTCGCGCACCGGCTCGTCGAGGCCGTGCGCGCGGCGGATGTGGACAGACAGTGGCGGGTGGTCGTGCTCGCCGAGGAGCCGCGGCCGGCGTACGACCGCGTCGCGCTGACCTCCTATGTGGACACCTGGGACCCGGCGGCGCTGGCCCTGCCCGGCTCCGACTACGCCGGTGACGACGCGGTCGAGCTGCGGCTGGGCGACGCGGTGACGTCGGTGGACCGGGACGCGAAGACCGTCACCACGGCGTCCGGGCGGGTGCAGGCGTACGACGCGCTGGTGCTGGCCACCGGGTCACGGCCGTTTGTGCCGCCGGTGCCAGGCCGGGACCTGCCGGGCGTGTTCGTCTACCGGACCATCGAAGACCTCGACGCCATCCGGGCGGCTGCCTCCCAGACCGGCCGGGGACGTCGTTCCGCCGTGGTGATCGGCGGCGGCCTGCTCGGGTTGGAGGCGGCGAAAGCGTTGCGGGACATGGGCTTGTCGCCCCATGTGGTCGAGATGGCACCGCGGCTGATGCCGTTGCAGGTGGACGAGGGCGGCGGCGCGCTACTGCGGCGGCTGATCGCGCAGCTCGACGTGACCGTCCATACGGGAACGTCCACGGACGTGATCGAGGCGGACGGCTCCCGGCTGCTGGCGAGGCTGGGCAACGGGACCGAGCTGGACGTCGACCTCGTGGTGTTCTCCGCCGGGGTCCGGCCCCGTGACGATCTGGCTCGCGAGTCCGGTCTGGAGGTCGGCGGGCGCGGCGGCGTGCTGGTTGATTCGGCTTGCCGGACCAGTGACCCGGCGGTGTACGCGATCGGTGAGTGCGCGGCGGTCGAGGACCGGGTGTACGGCATCGTCGCGCCGGGGTACGCGATGGCGGAGGTGGTGGCGGCCGGGCTGACCGGTGGCAGCGCGACGTTCCCGGTGCCGGACACGTCGACCAAACTCAAGCTGATGGGCGTTGACGTCGCGAGTTTCGGCGACGCGCACGCGGCCACCGAGGGTGCGCTGGAGGTCGCGGTCAACGACGCGGTGGCCGGCACCTACAAGAAGCTCGTGGTCACCGACGACGGCAAGACGCTGCTCGGCGGCGTGCTGGTGGGCGACGCGGCGGAGTACAACACGCTGCGCGCGCTGGTCGGCCGTCCGCTGCCGGCCGAGCCGGGCGCGCTGCTGGCGCCGGCCGGCGGGGCCGCTTCGGTGGGCGTCGACGCGCTGCCGGACGAGGCGTTGATCTGTTCGTGCAACGGCGTTTCCAAGGGCACGCTGACGCGGGCGATCACCTCGGACGGCTGCGATTCGGTCGGCAAGCTGAAGGCGTGCACCCGCGCGGGCACCTCGTGCGGCTCGTGTGTGCCGATGCTGACCAAGCTGCTGAACGCTTGTGGCGTCGAGCAGTCCAAGGCGCTGTGTGAGCACTTCGGACAGTCGAGGGCCGAGATCTTCGAGATCATCCGGGCCACGCGCATGACCACGTTCAGCGAGGTCATCACGCGGTACGGCACGGGCACCGGCTGCGCGGTCTGCAAGCCGGCCGTCGCGTCGATCCTGGCCACGCTCGGCAATGGCCACATCCTCGGCGGCGAGCAGGTCACGCTGCAGGACACCAACGACAAGTTCCTGGCCAACATCCAGCGCAACGGCAGCTACTCGGTGGTGCCGCGGATTCCCGGCGGGGAGATCACGCCGGACAAGCTCATGGTGATCGCCAAGGTGGCACAGGATTTCGGGCTGTACACCAAGATCACCGGCGGGCAGCGGATCGACCTGCTCGGCGCGACCGTGGACCAGCTGCCGGAGATCTGGCGGCGGCTGGTGGACGCCGGGTTCGAGTCCGGGCATGCGTACGGCAAGGCGTTGCGGACGGTCAAGTCGTGCGTCGGTTCCACCTGGTGCCGCTACGGCGTGCAGGACAGTGTGGCGCTGGCGATCGAGCTGGAGCTGCGTTACCGCGGGCTGCGCTCGCCGCACAAGATCAAGTCCGGCGTGTCCGGGTGCGCGCGGGAGTGCGCGGAGGCGCGGAGCAAGGATTTCGGCGTGATCGCCACGGAGCAGGGCTGGAACCTGTACGTCGGCGGCAACGGCGGGGCCACCCCGCGGCATGCCGAGCTTCTGGTGTCCGATGTGGACACCGAGACGCTGATGCGGACGATCGACCGGTTCCTGATGTTCTACGTGCGCACGGCGGACCGGCTGCAGCGCACGGCGCCGTGGATCGAGGAGATGGAAGGCGGCCTCGACCACCTTCGCGCGGTGATCGTGGACGACAGTCTCGGCATCTGCGAGGACCTCGACGCCGCGATGGCCAAACACGTCGAGGGCTATACCGACGAGTGGCGCGGGGTGCTGGAGGATCCGGAGAAGCTGGCGCGGTTCAGCTCGTTCGTGAACGCGCCGGGCACGCCGGACCCGTCGATCTCGTTCCGCGAGGAGCGCGCGCAGAAGGTGCCCGTGATGCTCGGTGTGCCGGAGGTCAGGCGATGACGGTGTCGATCGAGCGGACTTGGACCGCGGTGTGCCCGGCTTCGGTGGTCCCGGAGTTCTCCGGAGTCGCGGCGCTGGTGGGTGGTGACCAGGTGGCCGTGTTCCATGTGGACGGGGAAAGCTGGCACGCACTGTCCAACTGGGACCCGTGCAGCGGGGCGGCGGTGCTCTCTCGCGGCATCGTCGGCGACGCCGGGGGAGTCCCGGTGGTCGCGTCGCCGGTGTACAAGGATCGGTTCGAGCTGACCACGGGACGCTGTCTGGAGCACGAAGGCGTGACCGTGGCGGTGTACTCGGTGCGGGTGCGCTCGGGTGTGGTCGAGGTGGGATCGCCGTGACGGACGTGCGACCGCTGGCCGGTTTTGTGGTCGGCATAACCGCGGCGCGCCGGGCCGAAGAGCTTGGCGCGCTGCTGGTGCGTAAGGGCGCGGAGATCCGCTACGGGCCGGCGATCCGGATCGTCCCGCTGGCTGATGATTCCGAGCTGCACACGGCGACGTTGCGACTGCTGGAGTCCTCTGTGGACGCGGTGGTGGCGACCACTGGCATCGGCTTCCGCGGCTGGGTGGAGGCGGCCGAGGGCTGGGGGCTCGGTGAGGCACTGCTGGAGTGCCTTTCCCGCTCGTCCCTGCTGGCGCGTGGCCCGAAGGCGACCGGCGCGTTTCGGGCGGCCGGGCTTTCGGAGGACTACTCGCCGGCGTCGGAGAGCAACGCCGAGGTGCTGGAGCATCTGCTTGAATCCGGTGTGGACGGACGGTCGATCGCCGTGCAACTGCACGGCGAGCCGCTTCCGTACTTTGTGGACACCCTGCGCGAGGCCGGTGCGGAGGTGATCGAGATCCCGGTGTACCGCTGGGTCGCCCCCGCGGACCCTGGCCCGCTGGACCGGCTGCTGGACGCGGTGCTGGACGGCGCCGTGGACGCGCTGCCGTTCACGAGTGCCCCGGCGGTGGCGTCGGCGCTGGCGATGGCGCGGCGGACCGGAAGGTTGCCGGCGCTGGTGGACGCACTGTCGTCGCGGGTGGTGGTCGCGTGCGTCGGCCCGATCACGGCGGGGCCGCTCGCCGCGCTGGGCGTGCCGACGGTGCAGCCGCAGCGGTCGCGGATCGGCGCGCTGGCCCGGACCGTCTCGGAGGCGCTGGTTGCCCGTTCGCCGCGGCTGTGCGCCGCCGGGCACGCCATCGAACTACGCGGCCAGGCGGCGATTGTCGACGGTGAGTGGTGCGACGTCGCTCCCGCTCCGATGGCGCTGTTACGTGCGCTGGCCCGCTCACCGGGCCGGGTGGTCTCCCGGCGTGAGCTGACCTCGTCCTTGCCTGGCGGCGGCGAGGAACACGCGGTGGAGACGGCGATCGGGCGCCTGCGCACGTCGCTTGGCGGTGGTGGAGTGGTGCAGACGGTGGTGAAGCGCGGCTACCGCTTGGCGGTGGACTTGTGAGTGTTCATGCCGGTTAGAACAGTCATAAACACTCACGAGCCTTTAAGTCCAGGCCACTGCGTGGGTGTCGTAGCCGCGGGCGGTCGCCACGCGCGTCGCTTCGTCCTCGGCCGCCATGCGGTCCGCGCGCCGGAGCGGGATGAAGGGGGCGATCGTCAGGGTCAGGCGCTTGCCGGCCGCCTTGGCGCGCCAGGTGCCCAGCAGCTCACCGCCGACGAGCAGGGCGCCGGGGCTGCCGAGGATCTTCCAGACCTCCTTCGCGTACGCCTTGTCCGGGACCAGCACGGACTTGTCGCGCGCCTGCGTGAACGGGTCCCACGGCGGTAACAGCCGGACCAGCGAGGGCGAGGGCGGGTTCTCCAGCGCGGCGACCCGGTCCGCGGGCAGGAAGGCGCGGCGGCCGTCGACCCGGACTTCGACCAGGTCGGCAGGCCAGGTCTGCTTGAACACACTTTTCGCCGTGCCCGCGAAACCGGCGGCGTCGCCCTGGGTCGCGGGGCCGTTCAGGCGCAGGTACCGCTCCAGGACCCGGGACGCGGCGGCCGGGTCCGCGTGCGTCGAGACCCGGCCGCGGTTTTCCAGCGGCGCCAGTGTGGCGGGGGACTGGTCGGCCTCCAGGCGGAGGCCGCCGTGCAGCGCGGCGACCCGCATCAGCTGCTCGTAGACGTGCGTCGCCTGGCAGCCCCGGCACGCGTAGGAGAAGGAGTCCGGCAGCAGCTTCGTCACCGCGGTGCTCGCGGCGCCCTTGGACATCGTCTTCGTCACGACCTTGCGCAGCGCCCGCGCTGTCGTGAAGAGAACGTCCACTGCGGACAGTCCGGTCGGGCCCAGTTCCTTCTGCTGCCACAACATCCGGGCCAGTGCATCGGCTTCGTCCAGCGGGACCAGCGACGCGACCAGCTCCGGCAGGTCCGTGCGCCGGTGGAAATGCGGCGCGCCGCGGTGCGACCACACCAGGGTCAGCCGGGGGTCTTCGGCCAGCGTCGTGGGGACCACCGGCCCGGCCGAACGCGCCGCGAGACCGAGCAACGCCGTGTCGCGCATGCTGTCCTGAAGCCCGAGGTCGAACACAGCCAGCGTGAGCGGGTCACCCGAGCTGCGATGCAGGCCGTGTTCGGCGATCCGGTACGCCATGACCTGCTTGCGCGACACGTCGAGCACGTCGGGCCCCTTCCGCTCAGAGCCGGTAGTCGAAGGTGTAGGACATGGCCGGCTCGCCCATCACGCCGTCCACCGAGCCCGTCCCGGTGAGCCCGGCCAGCTCCCCGGTCCCGGATCCGGGCACGACCTCGAACTTCGACTGGATGCCCTTCGGGTCGAAGCCGACTTCGTGCCGCGCGACAAAGGTGCCGCGACGGCCGTCGACCTCACCGTCGAAGCGCTCATAGCCGGGCGACGTGGTGTCGCCGCCGTCGTAGCCCTCACCCGCGTAGTACAGCAGGTAGTCGCAGATCGACTCACCCTCGATCACGCCGCTGTACGCCATCGTGGCGTGCGCGTACGCCACCCGCGGCTGCCCCTCGGTGCCGCTGGCCAGGTGCTCTTCCCAGTTCTTCATGGTGAACGTGTTCATGGGAGACACTCAATCAGCCATACCTGTCAGCTTGTGTCAGGTATTTCGGTCATACTCGAAGCCATGCGCGCCAGCCGGCTCCTGTCCGTCCTCCTGCTGCTGCAGAACCGCGGCCGGATGACGGCCGACGAGCTGGCGGCCGAGCTGGAAGTGTCGGTGCGCACCGTGTACCGCGACATCGAGGCGCTCTCCGCCTCCGGCGTCCCGGTGTACGCGGACCGTGGCCGCACCGGCGGCTACCAGCTCGTCGACGGTTATCGCACCCGCCTGACCGGGCTGACCGAGGAGGAAGCGCAGTCCCTCTCGCTCGCCGGGCTGCCGGGGGCGGCCGCCGAGCTGGGGCTCGGCACGGTGCTCGCGGCGGCCCAGCTCAAGCTGCACGCGGCGCTCCCGAAGGAACTGCGCAGCCGCGCGGGACGCGTCGCCGAACGCTTCTACCTGGACGTGCCCGGCTGGCACCGCGGCATCGAAAGCCTGCCGCACCTTTCGGCCGTCGCCGACGCGGTGTGGTCGGCGCACCGCATCCGGATCCGGTACGAGCGCTGGGGCCGTCAGGTGGTCGAACGGGTGCTGGAGCCGCTGGGCCTGATCCTCAAGGGGGGCAACTGGTATCTCGCCGGCCGATGCGACGGCGCCGACCGCACCTACCGCGTTTCCCGCGTCCGGGAGCTGGAGGATCTCGGCGAGCCGTTCGAGCGGCCACCGGACTTCGACCTCGCGGCGTACTGGCAGGAATGGTCC
This sequence comes from Amycolatopsis sp., assembly GCA_036502365.1. Taxonomy (GTDB): domain Bacteria; phylum Actinomycetota; class Actinomycetes; order Mycobacteriales; family Pseudonocardiaceae; genus Amycolatopsis. The sequence goes on along the minus strand of DASXYS010000190.1, from coordinate 11,432 downwards.
AAGCAGTTCGAAAAGCGGCTGTACCCGACGGCTGCGAAGGTGCGGCTTTCGTCGCGCGCGCAGGCTCTCGTACCGTTCTACTTGGGCGGTGTCGGCGCGAGGGCGTTGCGTGAGGCCGTCGACGGCGGCGCGGAGCCCGACGATGACGGCTGGCTCACCCTGGAGCTGCCGGTCGAGACGGGGGAGCCCGCGATCGGCGAACTGCTGCGGTTCGGGCCGCACCTGGAGGTGCTCGGACCGGCGGACCTGCGGGCGCGGCTCGCGAAGGCGATCGAGGAGATGGGCGCGGTGTATGGGTGAGCTGGACGGGGTCCGGATCGGGGTCACGGCCGAGCGGCGGGCCGACGACCTGATCGCGGCCCTGACCAGGGCCGGCGCCGAGGTCCGGCATGCCCCGACGATCACCATCATCGATCTGCCCGACGACCCGCAATTGCGCGACGGCACGGGCGAAGTGCTGGCCGAACCGGTCGATTTCACCGCCGTGACCACCGGCGCGGGCTTCCGCGGCTGGCTCTCGGCCGCCGAAGGCTGGGGCCTGCGCCAGCCGTTGCTGGACGCCTTCAGTGCGTCACGGATCTTCGCGCGCGGCCCGAAAGCGGTCGGCGCGCTGCGGGGCGCCGGGCTGCGCGAGGAGTTCTCGGCGCCGGGGGAGAGCAACGCGGAACTGTTCGGCGGCCTGGTGGACGCCGGGGTCGCGGGCGCGCGCGTCGCCATCCAGCTGCACGGCACGCCGCTGCCGGAGTACACGAAGCTGCTCACCGACGCGGGCGCGTCGCTGGTCGCCGTGCAGCCCTACCGCTGGCACTCCCCGCCCGACACCAAGCCGGTGTTCTCACTGATCCACGACGTCCTGTCCGGCGAAGTCGAGGCAATCGCCTTCACCAGCGCCCCGGCGGCGACGAATTTCCTCGCGCTGGCCACCGAGTACGGCCGCCATTCCGAGCTGCTGGCGGTACTGCGCCGCGGCGACGTCGTGTGCGCCTGCGTCGGGCCGGTCACCGCGGCGCCGCTGGAGGACGCCGGTGTCCGGACCCTGCAGCCGGAACGCCAGCGTCTGGGCGCGCTGGTGAAGCTGTTGGTCACGAGGCTGGGGCGACAAGGCTGAGCTGGCCGCTGCACTCCGGACGCCCGCCAAGGCCCGGTGCGCACGACCTAGGTACCGGCTTGAGAACGGGTCGGCTCAGGCGCTTTCGGCCGCTGCCGCGTTCGCTCGGCCCACGGCTTCCTCGCTCATCCCTTGGCGCCAGTACCCGGTGAAGCAGATCGCGTGCTTCTCGAAGCCTCGCTCACGAACCAGGTGACGGCGGATCAGCTTCACCACGCCCGCCTCGCCGGAGACCCAGGCGTACGGCACGCCGCCGGGGAGGTCGGCGGCGCGGACGGCGTCCAGCAGGGCCTCGCCGTGGCGGCGGCCGCTGTTGATGATCCAGTGCAGCTCGACCGCGCCGCGCGTGTCGAATGTTTGGCGCTCCTCACGATCCGGGACCTCGACGTACACCACCGCGCGCGTGGAGACCGGCAGCGACTCGAGGATCGCGCCGATGGCGGGCAACGCCGTCTGGTCGCCGACCAGCAGCTGCCAGCCGGTGTCCGCCGGCACGTCGTAGAGGCCGTGGGGGCCGAGGAACGCGACCGCGTCACCCACGCCGGCCTGCGCTGCCCACGCGGACGCCGGGCCGCCGTCGTCCTCGTGCAGCACGAAGTCGACGTCCACCTCGCCGGCGTCGGGGCGGGCGGCGCGCACGGTGTACGTGCGCATCGGGGGCCGGACGTCGTCGGGCATCGCCAGGTAACTGCCGCGGTACCAGGACCCCACCTCGCCGTTCACCGGCGGCGGCAGCCGGGGCTCGGCTTCGCCGGGGAGAGGGAAGAAGACCTTCAGGTACCCGTCGGGCGCGACCGGCCCGGCGGCGGCGAGGCTCGGGGCGGCGAACGTGATCCTGGCCATGTGCGGGGTCAGCCGCCGGACCGCGGTGACCCGGCCGCGGTGGTAGTTCAAGGCATTCATTAGGCCAGGCTAACCTAAAACAATCCGGCGGGGCCATCCTCCTCGGCGACGCCGTCCGGGCGCCAGCGGTACTTGCGCAGGTCGACGCGCTGGCCGTCGGCGAGCACGCCCTCACCGCGCAGGCGCTCCAGCTGCTCGTGCGCCAGGTGGGGTGCCGGGGTGCCGTTCGCGCGCAGAATCCGTTGCCACGGCAGGTCATGGCCGTCCTCCGCGAGGACGCGGCCGACGAGCCGGGGGGAAGGCGCGCCCGACAGCGCCGCGATGTCCCCGTACGTCGCGACAGTCCCCGCGGGTACGTCGGCGATCACCGAGCGGATCCGCTCGTGCAGTTCGTCGTCCATGACCACGCACTCTGTCGGACAACACTCTGTCGGACAACACGCTGCCGCACCACACCGGCACTTCGCCGCACCGGCCCGCCAAGTGCGTGCCGGTGCGCCACCCCTGCCGACCGGCGTGGTTCCATCGCTGGTGTGAACGGGCGGAGAACGGCGCAGGGGCAGGCGCGGCTGGTGCGCCCGCCCGTCGTCGGCGCGCCTTCGTTCACCTGGGACGCGGGCGCCCTGCGGGTCCTCGCGGCACCGGCCGGCTTCGTGCGGGTGCTCGGCGGGCCGGGCACCGGGAAGACCTCGCTGCTCGCTTCCGCGGCGGCGCGGCGCATCGCCGACGGCGCGGACCCGGAGAGCGTGCTCGTGCTGACCACTTCGCGTAAGGCCGCGGACACGTTGCGGGCCGACATCACCCGGCGGCTCACCGCCGACCCCGACCAGGCGTCGCCGTTGCCGCGCACGGTGAGTGAACCCCTGGTGCGCACTGTGCACTCGTACGCGTTCTCCCTGCTGCGCCTGGAGGCGCGCGCCGAAGAGCTGCCCGCGCCCCGCCTGCTGGCCGGCGCCGAGCAGGACGTCGTCGTGCGCGAGCTGCTCGCGGGCGACCTGGAGTCGGGCGCGCTCGACTGGCCCGAGCAGCTACGCCCGGCGCTGGTCGTGCCCGGGTTCGCCGAGGAGCTGCGCGACCTGCTGATGCGCGCGGCCGAGCGTGGCCTCGGCCCGGAGGACCTCGAAGAGCTGGGACGCCGCAAGGACCGCGAGGAGTGGGTGGCCGCCGGGCGGTTCTGGGCGCAGTACGAGGAGGTCACGCAGCTGCAAGGGGCGGGCGGCAACGCGCTCGGCGTCCGCAGCTCGCCGGCGCTCGATGCGGCCGAGCTGGTCACGTCGGCGCTGCTCGCGCTGGAGGACGATGACGAGCTGCGTGACCGCGAGCGCGCCCGCGTGCGGCACCTGTTCATCGACGACGCGCACCACCTCGACCCGCTGCAGAGCCAGCTGATCCGGCTGATCGGGCACACCGCGGCCGAGTTCGTGGTGGCCGGGGACCCGGATCAGTCCGTGTTCTCCTTCCGCGGCGCCGACCCGCGCCTGTTCGCCGACGCGGACACCGACGGTGACCGGACGGTCGTGTTGACGACTTCGCACCGGCTCGCCCCGACTGTGCGCGAGGCCGTGACCAGGCTCGGCGCCACGCTGCCCGGCGCGTCCCAGCATCGGAAGCTCGTTACGCCGCAAGGAAAACGCGGCGGCAAGGTACGGGTGCGGCTGATGCCGACGCCGGCCGCCGAGGCGAGCTGGATCGCCGACCAGCTCCGCCGCGCCCACCTCGTCGACGGGGTGCCGTGGCCGGAGATGGCCGTGCTGGTGCGCTCGCCCGCGCGGACTTTCCTGGTGCTGCAACGGGCTCTGCGGGCCGCGGGGGTGCCGATCGGCTCGGCGACCGAGGAGCTGCCGCTGGCCCGGCACTCCGCCGTCCGCCCGTTGCTCGCCGTGCTGCGGATCGCCGCCGAGCCGGAGCTGCTGGACGTCGACCTCGCCGAAATGCTGCTGTCGTCCGCGCTCGGCGGCGCGGACCCGCTGGCGCTGCGGCGGCTGCGACGCGGCCTGCGCCGGCTGGAGCTGGCCGGCGGCGGGCAGCGCTCCAGCGACGAGCTGCTCGTGGAGGCCCTGCGCGGCGGCGACATCCTGGCCGGGCTTGCTGACGCGGAGGCGCTGCCCGTGCGCCGCGTCGGCTCGCTGCTGAGCGTCACGAACCAGGCGGTGCAACGCGGCGATGGCGTCGAGCAGGTGCTGTGGGAGCTGTGGCAGGCCAGCGGCCTGCAGGAACGGCTGCTGCGGATGGTCGAGCGCGGCGGCTCGCTGGGCGCGCAGGCCGACCGCGACCTCGACGCCGTGGTCGCGCTGTTCGACTCGGCCGGTCGTTATGTCGACCGCCTGCCGCGCGCGAGCGTCGCGGCGTTCGCCGATTACCTGTCTTCGCAGAACATCGCGGGTGACACGCTCGCGCCCGCCGCGATCCCGGGTGACGGCGTCTCACTGCTCACCGCGCACGCCTCGGCCGGTCGCGAGTGGACAGTGGTCGCCGTCGCCGGTGTGCAGGAGGGCGCGTGGCCGGACCTGCGGCTGCGTGGCTCGCTGCTGGGTGTGGAACGGCTCGTCGACCTGCTGTCCGGAGTGGACGACAACGACAAGGTTTCCGCCATCGCGCCGATCCTCGCCGAGGAGCGGCGGCTGTTCTACCTGGCCGCCAGCCGGGCGCGCCGGACGCTGCTGGTCACCGCCGTCGCGGGGGAGGACGAGCAGCCCTCGCGCTTCCTCGACGACCTGGAGGAGAACGGCGCCGACGACGGCGCGCTCGATTCCCGGATGAAGCCGGCCGGCCGGTCGCTGGTGCTGGCCGAGCTGGTCGGCGAGCTGCGCGAGGTGGTCTGCGACGACAAGTCCGAGCCCGGGCGCCGGGCCCGCGCGGCCAAGCAGCTGGCCCGGCTGGCGAACGCCGGGGTGCCCGGCGCGCACCCGAGCACCTGGTACGGCCTGCTGCCGCCGTCCACCGACCGGCCGGTGCACGGGCCCGGTGACCTGATGCGGATCTCACCGTCCACTGTGGAAATCCTGGTCAAGTGTCCGCTGCGCTGGCTGATCGAGCGCCACGGCGGCAGCGACCCGGCGCAGCTCGCCGCCGTCACGGGCACGCTCGTGCACGGCCTCGCGCAGGCCGTCGCGGGCGGCAGCACCGAGGACCAGATCCAGGCGGCGCTCGACGACGCGTGGGTGCGCGTGGACGCCGGCGCCCCGTGGTTCTCCCGCCGCGAACGCGGCCGGGTGGAGAAGATGCTGCGCAATTTCGTCACCTGGCTGGAGGCCAGCCGCCGGGAGCTGATCGAGGCCGGGGTCGAGCAGGACATCGAGGTCGAGCTGCCGATGGGCGACGACGAGGTGCGGGTGATGCTGCGCGGGCGCGTCGACCGGGTCGAACTCGACAAGGACGGCCGGCCGGTGATCGTCGACATCAAGACCGGCAAGGTGCCCGTGTCCGCCGCGGACGCGGAGCAGCACCCGCAGCTCGCCGCGTATCAGCTCGCTGTGCTGCTCGGCGCGATCGAAGGCAAGAACACGCCCGGCGGCGCGCGGCTGGTGTACGTCGCGAAGTCCAACAAGCAGACCGGCTCGACCCAGCGCGACCAGCTGCCGCTCGACGAGGACGGCGGCAAGCAGTGGCTCGAGCTGGTGCGTTCGGCGGCGAACGCCGCGGCCGGGCCGGACTACCAGGCCAGCGAGAACCCGGACTGTGACCGCTGCCCGGCGCGCGGCTGTTGCCCGCTGCGCCCGGAGGGCAGGCAGGTGACCGGCCCGTGAGTCCGTTGCTGATCGCGAACCCGGTGGAGCCGGCGGAGATCGCCGACGCGCTGGGCCTGCACCGTCCGACGCCGGAGCAGGCGACCGTGATCGCGTCGCCGGTGGAGCCGTCGCTGGTGGTCGCGGGCGCCGGTGCGGGCAAGACCGAGACGATGGCCGCGCGGGTGGTGTGGCTGGTGACCAACGGGATCGTCAGCCCGGAACGCGTGCTGGGCCTGACGTTCACCCGCAAGGCCGCGCGCCAGCTCGGCGAACGGGTGCGGGCGCGGCTGCGGCGGCTGGCCGGGTCCGGGCTGCTGGAGCGGCTCGACCCGACGGGCGGGCTGCGCGCCACCGTCGTCGCCGGTGAGCCGACGGTGCTGACCTACCACGCGTACGCGGGCCGCCTGCTGAGCGAGCACGGGCTGCGGCTGCCGGTGCAGCCGGGCGTGCGGCTGCTTTCGGAGACGTCCTCGTGGCAGCTGGCGCACCGGGTTGTGTCCACATGGGACAATGACCTGGAGACCGACCGGGTGCCGTCCTCGGTCACCGCGCAGCTGCTCGCGCTGGCCGGGGAGCTGGGCGAGCACCTGGTGTCCACCGAGCGGCTGGGCGAGTACACGTCTTGGCTGTGCGAGGTGCTCGAGAACGCGCCGCGCGCCAAGGGCCAGCGGGCCTCGCTGCCGGTGAAGCTCACGGAAGTGATGGCGGCGCAACGGTTCCGGCTCGAACTGCTGCCGCTCGTCGAGGCGTACCACCGGCGTAAACGGGCTGAGGGCGCGCTCGACTTCGCCGACCAGATGTCGCTGGCGGCGCAGCTCGCCGACCACTACCCGGCGGTGGTGACCGGCGAGCGGGAGCGTTACGGCGCCGTGCTGCTCGACGAGTACCAGGACACCGGCCACGCCCAGCGCGTGCTGCTGCGGTCGCTGTTCGGCGGCGGTGGGCACCGGCCGATGCCGGTCACCGCGGTCGGCGACCCAGCCCAGGCGATCTACGGCTGGCGCGGCGCGAGCGCGGCCAACCTGCCGCGGTTCACCACGGATTTTCCGCGGCACAGTTTTTCGGAGCACAACGAGGAAAGACTGGAGCCCGCGCACGAATTCGGGCTGCTGACCAGCTTCCGGAACCCGCCCGAGATCCTGGAGCTGGCCAACGCCGTGGCGGAGCCGCTGCGGGCGCGCGGGCTGGGCGTGGAGCGGCTGCGGGCGCGTGCGGGCGCCGGGCCGGCGGACATCGCCGTCTCGCTGCAGCCGGACGTGCGGGCTGAGCGTGAGTGGGTCGCGGACGCGCTGGCCCGGCGCTGGTTCGCGGAGAAAGAGGAGTCCGGCAAACCGCCGACCGCCGCGGTGCTGGTGCGCCGCCGCGCGGACATGGCGCCGATCGCGAGCGAGCTGCGGATGCGCGGCCTGCCCGTGGAGGTGGTCGGCCTCGGCGGGCTGCTGGACGAGCCGGAGGTCGCCGACCTGGTCAGCACGTTACGAGTGCTGGCTGACCCGCTCGCGGGCAGCGCTGCCGCACGGCTGCTGACCGGCGCTCGCTGGCGCCTCGCGGCGGCGGACCTCGCGGCGTTGTGGCGGCGGGCGAACGAACTTTCGTCACCGGTCCCGTCCGGTGGCTCCGGCGAGGAGCCGACGCTGGTCATGGAACGCGCCGAGCAGGCGGGGCTGATCGACGCCGTTGACGAACCGGGCTCACCCGAGCGTTACTCCGAGGACGGGTACCGGCGGATCCGGCGGGTCGGCGCCGAGCTGGCGGCCTTGCGACGGCGGCTGGACCAGTCGCTGCCCGAGCTGGTGGCCGACGTCGAGCGGACGCTGCTGCTGGACGTCGAGTCGCTGGCCCGGCCGGGCTCGGCGGGGCGCGCGCACCTGGACGCGTTCGCCGAGGTCGTCACCGACTACGCGGAAACGGCGCCGACTGCCACCCTGTTGTCCTTTGTGGACTACTTGAACACGGCCGCGCACGCGGAGGACGGTTTGACGCCCGGCGAGGTTGAGGTCGTGCCGGACCGCGTTCAGGTGCTCACCGTCCACTCGGCGAAGGGGCTGGAATGGGAAGTCGTCGCCGTCCCGCACCTGGTGGCCGACGTGTTCCCGAGCAAACGGCGCTCGTCCTCGTGGCTGCGCACGTCGACGGCGCTGCCCGCGATCCTGCGCGGCGACTCGGCGGACCTGCCCGAGCTGCGCGTCTCCGAAGGCTTTGACCGCAAGGAAGTCCAGGAAGCGCTTGAGCTGCACGAAGAGGGCTTCGCCGAACGGGAAGCCGACGAGGAGCGGCGGCTCTGTTACGTCGCGCTGACTCGCTCCGAGCGCGCGCTGATCGTTTCCGGGCATTGGTGGAACGAGAGCAGCACGCGGCCCAAGGGGCCTTCGGTGTTCCTGACCGACATCGCGGAGGTGCTGCGCGCTTCGGACCCGCCGATCGGCTCGCTCGCGTCGTGGGCTGAGGAGCCGGCCGCGGATGAGGAAAACCCGCTGGTCGCGGACTCCCGGACCGGCCGCTGGCCGCTGGACCCGCTGGGCGACCGGCGGACCGGGGTGTCGACGGGAGTGGAGCTGGTCTTCGCTGAGATGGCCGCCGCGCCGCCGGAGCCGGAACCGGCGGCTCCTGCCCCCGCCTCGGTTGAACCTGAGGTCGAGACGGCCGTGGCGGACTCGGACGAAGAGTGGCCGCTGCCGCCGGAGCCGGAGGAGTTCTCCGACGACGAACCGTTCGAAGAGTCCGAAGAGGACCCTTCCGACGAGGTCGACCCCGAGGACCCGGACGGCTGGGCTTCGGACACCGACGTCCTGCTCGCCGAGCGCGCCCGGGCCCGGGCCACCGTGGACCGCGTGGTGCTCCCGTCGCAGCTGTCGGTGAGCCAGCTGGTGGAGCTGGCGGCCGACGCGGACGCGCTCGCACAACGGCTGCGTCGCCCACTTCCGTTGCCGCCCAACAGTTTCGCCCGCCGCGGCACGGCCTTCCACGGCTGGCTGGAGCAGCGCTTCTCCGGCGACCGCCTGCTGGAGATCGACGACCTGCCCGGCGCCGCCGACTTCGGCGAGGCCCCGGACAGCGATTTCGAGGAGTTGCAGGAAGCCTTCGAACGCAGCGAGTGGGCCGAGCGCGTCCCGCTGGCCGTCGAGATCCCGTTCTCGGCCGACGTGGAAGGCATCACCGTCCGGGGCCGGATGGACGCCGTGTATGCCGACGCCGACGGCGGCTGGACCGTGGTGGACTGGAAGACCGGCGGGGTTCCGTCCGCCGAGCGGCTGCCCGCGCTCGCCGTGCAGTTGGCCGCGTACCGGCTCGCGTGGGCGGCGCTCAAGGGCGCGCCGGTCGAACGCGTGCGCGCGGCCTTCCACTACGTCCGTCACGGCCACACACTGCGCCCGGCGGACCTGCTGGACGCGGAAGGCCTGCGTGACCTGCTGAGAAACGTGCCTTCGGAGTAGCGCCCTCGTGAGTGTTTATGACGGTTAGAACCGGCATAAACACTCACGAGTCCTGGGGGCGCAGGACTTATCCTGGCTGCGTGATCAATGGTGGGCACGTCATCGTCTACAGCCGCGACGCGGAAGCGGACCGGGCCTTCTTCCGGGATGTGCTGGAGTTCCCGCATGTGGACGCGGGAGGCGGCTGGCTGATCTTCAAGCTTCCGCCGAGCGAGCTCGCCGTGCATCCCGTGGAGGGCCCGGAGACCCACGAGTTCTACCTGATGTGCGACGACGTCGACGCGACCGTGGCGGACCTGGTGACGAAGGGCGTCGAGTTCACCGAGCCGGTCACCAATGCGGGCTGGGGACGGTTGACCAGGTTGCGCCTGCCGGGCGGCGGCGAGGTGGGCCTCTACGAGCCCCGCCACGAGCGCGCCACGGAGCTGTAAGGCCGTCAGTCACAGGAGGTTCGGCTCAGCCGCGGTCGCGGACCGTCAGCGCCCACCGGACCAGCGGCCACTGCACCGGCAGCCGCAGCCAGGCGATGGCGCGGTCACGGGCCGGGCGGCCGAGCCGCTGGTGGTCGAGCGCCATCTTCACGTTGCCCGGGAACACCCCGACGAACAGCAGCGCCGCCGCAAGGCCGCCGAGCCGCCGGGTGCGCGGCGCGACGATGCCCGCCGCCACGCTCAGCTCGGCGACCCCCGAGCCGTAGGTCCAGGCGCGGCGCGTGCCGGGCAGCTCCTTCGGGACCAGCGCGTCGAACGGCTTCGGGCGCAGGAAGTGCAGGACGCCGGACGTCGCAAGCAGGCCGGCGAGGAGGTAGGCGGGCCGCTGCGAATCGCGAGAGCCGGGCATGTCCTCACCCTGCCACAGCGACGGGTGTGCAGCGGATGACCTTGAGCTAGGCTCCCCGACGTGAGTGACGCCGAACACCCGCGGGGAGCCGGTGCATGAAGGCCCTCAAACGGCTACCGCTGAACGTCCGGCTGAACGACCGCCCCGATCACGAGCTCGTCGGCGTGATCCGGATGCCGGAGCTGGCCGTCAGCCCGATGCGCTCGATCGTCAAGCGGGTCATCGGCGCGCTGCTCGCGCTGCTGGCGACGGTGCTGATCGTGTACGCCGACCGCGGCGGCTACCGCGACGTCAACGGGGACGGCGTCTCGTTCCTGGACGCCGTCTACTACTCCACCGTCTCGCTTTCGACCACCGGCTACGGCGACATCGCGCCGGCCTCGGCGTCGGCGCGGCTGGTCAACATCGTGATCATCACCCCGCTGCGGGTGCTGTTCCTCATCGTCCTCGTCGGCACCACGCTGGAAGTGCTCACCGAGCGCTCCCGGCAGGCATTCAAGATCCAGAAGTGGAGGACGAAGGTGCGCGACCACACCGTCGTCGTCGGGTTCGGCACCAAGGGCCGGTCGGCCGTCAACGCGCTGCTCGGTGACGAGGAGGTCCAGCCGAACCGGATCGTGGTGGTCGACACCGACCAGCAGGCGCTGGACGCGGCGAGCGCGCTCGGCCTGGTCACCGTGCACGGCTCCGCGACCCGCGCGGACGTGCTGCGGGTGGCGGGCGTGCAGCACGCGCGGGCCGTTGTCGTCGCGCCGAACCGTGACGACACCGCCGTGCTTGTCACGCTGACCGCGCGTGAGCTGGCGCCGAAGTCGCACATCGTGGCGTCGGTGCGGGAGGCGGAGAACGTCCACCTGCTCAAGCAGTCCGGGGCCAGTCAGGTCGTGGTGTCCAGCGAGACCGCGGGACGGCTGCTCGGCCTGGCCACGTCCACCCCGCTGGTGGTCGACATGGTCGAAGACCTGCTGACGCCGGAGTCGGGCCTGGCCATCGCGGAACGCGCGGTGGAGCCGTCCGAGGAGGGCGGCTCGCCGCGGCACCTGCCGGACATCGTGCTGGGCGTGGTCCGCGATGGTGTGCTCTACCGCGTGGACGCCCCGCAGTCCGACGCCATCGAGCCCGGCGACCGGCTGCTGTACGTCAAGAAAGTCACCCAGTCCGACAAGGTCGAACGCTAAGGTCCGCAGGACGACGCGGGGTCACCCAGGGTCACCGTCACCTTCACTGGGTTTTGCCCTGGGTATCTGGAACCATGGCGGCGTGCTGTCTTCCGACCCGGCGAGAAAGACCTCCCTGCAGCGGTGGCTGCAGGTGGGCATCCCCACGGCCGCCGGTGTGCTCGTGGTCGTGCTGGCCTGGTTCGCCGGGCCCGGCCTGTTCGGCATCACCGTGAACGACGGGGGAACGCCCACGCAGGCGGAGATCACCAAGCCGGCGGCCTGCTCGGCCGCGAACCCGGTGGAGACGGTGAAGTTCACC
>DASXYS010000189.1:0-11869 GCA_036502365.1 Amycolatopsis sp. | reverse complement strand
ACCCGGCGGCCGGCCGCCGTCAGCTGCTCGACCCCCTCGGCCTCCACGAAGAGTGACGGCTCGCGCCACGCCATGACCACTCGCGGGATCGCCGTCGCGAGGATCAGCTGGGTGCAGCTGCGCGGGTGTGACGCGCGGGCGCTGCACGGCTCGAGCGAGCTGTACATCGTCGCGGTGGCGAGGCGGGGGTCGTCCGGGGAGAGCTTGGCGAGCGCGGCCTCCTCGGCGTGGTTGCGCGGATCGCCCTCGCCGGAATGCCCGGTGGCGAGCACGGTGCCGTCGGGGGCGGCGATCACCGCGCCCACACGGAACGTCGAGCTCGGCGGGCACTCGTCCGCGAGCGCGATCGCCTGGCGCAGCCGCAGCACGTCGAGCGCCGAGGGTTCCGCCGCCACGCGGTAGTGCAGCACCGCGACGTCGCCCAGCTGCCGCACCTGCGCCAGTCGCAGCGGCCGCGGGATCGCGCCGGTTCCCAGGAATCGCGGCGCGCGCGGGTCGCCGACCGTGATCGGCGCGATGGCGAGCCGCAGCTCGTCGGCCAGGCCGGCGGCGAGGAACTGCGTGTGCACGGCGCCACCGCCCTCGACGAGGAGCCGCCGGACGCCGCGCGCGCCGAGGTCGTCGAGGATCCGCTCCAGCTCGGGCGGTGTGCCGGCGTCGACGAGCGTCGCGACGTCACGCAGCTCGTCCGCGGCCATCGGCGGCGCGTAAACGAGCTTCGTCGTGTCACCGGTGGTGAAGAACCGCGAGGTCGGGTCGAGCTTGCCGCTGCTCGTCACGGTCACCTTGATCGGCTGCTCCGGCCGCCCCGCGGCCAACCGCTCCCGACGCAGCCCGGCCGAGCGGACGAGCAGTCGCGGGTTGTCGGCGCGGACTGTGCCCGCGCCGACAAGGATCGCGTCGGACTCCGCGCGCAGCCGGTCGACCTCGGCGAAATCGTCCTCATTGGACAACAGCAGCCGGGTGCTGCTCGCGTCGTCGAGATAGCCGTCCAGCGACTGGGCGGCCGAGAGCACGACGTGGGGCCGGGCGGTCATCGAGGCTCAGCCATCGCTCATACCGGCAGCACGGCGTACTGGCGAACGTGCAGGTCGGTGTAGGTCACCGGCCCGCGCGGCCCCGGCACCCGGTCCAGATTGATGCCCGTCTCGGGGACCGCGAGCAGTTTGAAGCCGTCGAGCAGCCGGGTCGGCGCGTTCCAGAACACGCCGGTGCCGGTGTAGCCGTCGAAAAACGCGTCGGCCGCGGCCGGGTCCTCGGTGGCGATACCCGCCGCGAGGCCGGACGTCTGCTCGTTGGCGACCTCCACGGCCTGCGCCAGCCCGCTCACCTTCTCGACCGTGACGGTCGCCTCCCGCTCGGAGTCCAGCGCCCACTCGTACCCGACGGCGTGCTCGTGCGGCGCCAGCGACGGCGTCACCCCGCGCTCGGCCAGCGCCTCCGCGATCGAAGGCCAGACCGCGTCGTGCGCGCCCTCGTGGATGAGCAGCAGGTTCAGCCGGTTGCAGACGCCGAGCCGGTCGAGGCTGGCGGACACGAGGTCGCGCACCTTGCCGGCGTCCGCGGCCGCGTCGACGTACAGCACACCGCCGCCGTCCGCGTGGGCCAGCGTGCCCACGCCGTGGACCGCCGCTTCCCTGGCCAGCTCGCGCGTGCTGTCGCCGCTGCCACGCAGGATCACGAGCGGCACCAGCGCAGGCAGGCGCACCAGCGCCGACGCGGCCTCCCGCTCGACCCGCGGCACCAGCTGCACCACGGCCGGGTCGATCCCGGCGTCGGCGAGCGACGGCGCGATCACGGTCTCCCGCAGCCGCTGCGCGGAGCCCAGCGCCGCCGAACCCGTGCGCAGCACCCCGGCGTTGCGCGATTTGACCAGCTGCGAAGCCACGTCCACGGTCACGTTCGGCCGCGCCTCGTAGTTCGCCCCGATCACGCCGACCGGCCGCCGCCGCTCCACCAGCCGCAGCCCGCCGTCCAAAGTGGACACGTCGATGGACCGGGCCTGGTGCGGCGCGCCGGACAGCAACTGCAGTTGCTCGGCCATGCCGGCGAGCCGCTCCGGGGTGATGGTCAGCCGGTCCAGCAGACCGGCGCTCATCCCCTCCGCACGCGCCTTGGCGATGTCGGCGCCGTTGGCCGCGAGGATCTCCTCGCGGTACGTGACCAGCCGCTCGGCCATGCGAGCCAGCGCCGCGTCCACCACCTCATTGGTCGCGGCAGCCAGCGACGGCGCAGCCCGCTTCGCCGCCCGCGCGCAGCCCTCGACGGCCTTCGTGACCTCGTCCAACGTTACGTCTCCCTCCGCGCGGTCCAGCAGACGTCCAGTCTGCCGCACCCGCCCACATCCGGAGACGACGGGCTCAGCCCTCGGGAATCACCAGGCCGCGCACCAGCTCGCGCCACGCCCACGCCAACTGGCGACGGGCCGCGTGCCGGCTCGCAACAGACACGTGTCAGTCAGCTCGCAACGGCCACGCGTCAGCTCCCAACAGACACGTGTCAGTCAGCTCGCAACACACCGGGCGAGCTCGCGCGTCAGGTCGCAGGACGCCCGCGTCAGCTCGCGGCCGGCCGTGCCGGGCGGCTCGCAACAGGCCGTGCCGGCTCGCGGCAGGCCCGCGTCAGCTCGCGACGGGCTCCAGCAGCCACAGCGCGCCCGCCAGCAGGCAGCTCACCGTGAGCACGGCGAACACCAGCACCCACAGCACCGCGGGCACGCCGGTGAGCCGGCCCAGCTGGTCGGCGTCGGAGTCGCGCGCCGCGCCACGCCGCCGCTTGACCTGCAGCTCCACCACCGGCCGGACCCCGCCGAACAGCAGGAACCACGTCAGCAGATACGCGAACGGCGCCTGCACCACCGACGGCGCCACCAGCGCCACGAGCCCCAGCACCACAGCGCTCGCGACCACGGAGAACACACCGTAGGCGTTGCGCACCATGATCAGCACGCCGAGCAGCAGCAGCGCGACCACCACGAGCACCGCCGTGATCAGGTCGGAGCCCAGCAGGCTCGCGAACAGCAGGCCCAGCACCGACGGCGCCACGTAGCCGGCCATCGCGGTGAAGGCCATGCCCGGGCCCTCGGGCTTCCCACGTGACACGGTGACGCCCGAGGTGTCCGAGTGCAGCTTGATCCCGCGCAGCCGCCGTCCGACCAGCACCGCGGCCAGCCCGTGACCGGCCTCGTGCACGATGGTGATCACGTTGCGAGCCAGCCGCCACGGCGTCCCGCCGACCAGCACCACCAGCAGCGCCACGCCGCCGGTGACCAAGGTGATCGCGCCGGGCGTCTGTGCCTGGGTGAGCGCGTTGTCGATGGCGGTGCCCGTCCCGCTTCCGGCAGCGGCGGCCAGCCCGGACGCGCCGGGCAGCCCACCCGGCACCAGGCGGCCGAAGACGGACGAGACATCGAAGGCGGTCGAAATCACGCCGTCACCTCACCACAGCCCGCATCTGGCCCCTGTTAGCGCCCGCCGTACGCCGGCCGGCTCACTCCGCTATGGGGCGAGTCATCCCATCGCGGCTCCTTCCTCGTTTTCACGGTGTCGTTCGGTCTCAGCGGTCGGTTGGCCCCGCGCCGAGCCGGCGATGTGCGCGGCAGCAAGCGGGAGCACGGGCAGGAAAGGCTCCCTTGCACACGAAGCGTGCGGCACGACCACACCTCACGTACGCGACGGAACACGGTGCCGCTCAGCCTCCCCGGTCGCACCGCCCCGCACCACAACACGCGAGCTGGACAGCCTCGACGCCACCACACGCGAGCGAGAGCGGCCTCCGGACGAGGCGGCCGCAGCGCCACGCGTCGCTGGGCCTCGACGCCACCCACACCCGAGGTGGGCAGCCGCAGCGCCACCGCGCGAAGGCGAGCAGTCTCCGCGCCGCTACGCGTGACGCAGAACGACCTCTCCACGAGGGAGGACAACCTCCCTCGCCGCCGCACGCGAGGGAGGCAACCTCGGCGCCACCACACGCGCGGGGAGAGAAGGGCGGCCTCCCCGCGCGGGCGGCCGCGGCGGAACGGCCGTCGCCCGGTGCAGAGCTGGCGGAGACGGTCGGACCGGGCACCGACGCCGCGGAGCAAGCGGCCGCCGAGAGGTGCGGGCGGCCTTCCGGCGAGACCAAGGGCAGTGCGGGAGCCACCGCCGAAGGTCCGAGCGGGCCAGGCGTCAGGCGGCCATCACCTCCTCCATGATCGGGACCGCGTCGCGGTCGACGCGGAGGAGGAGGGCGGCCCAGCTGCGGTAGGGACGCCAGGCTCCGGCCAGGAGTTCCAGGTCCGCGGGGCCGACGGAGTCCAGCAGGCCGTACTCCTCGCGCATCGCGTTATGGAGGCGGGCATCGGCGCGCGGGAAGAAGTCCGGGTGCCCGGCGCCACGGGCCAGGATCTGCTCGGCGGAGAACTGGCCGATGCCGGGGATCTCACGTAGCAGCTCGAGGGCGTCTGCCACCCGCATGTCGCGGAGCTCGGCGGGGTCGAGCCGGCCTTCCGCGGCAGCTTTGGCGACGGCGCGCAGCCGGGCGGTCCGGAAGTCGGCCAGGCCCGGTTCGAAGGGCAGGTCCGCGAGCACTCCCGGCGCCGGGAAGGACAGCACCCGGTACCCGCCGACGTCGACGACCTTCCCGTACCGCTCGGCCAGCCGCCGGCGGAACCGCATCGCCTGGCTGAAGCGCATGCCTTGGGCGAGCACGGACCAGCAGCCCGCCTCGTACGGCGAGGAGAACAGCACCGGCCGCAGCCCCGCTCGCCGCGCCTGCAACCCGGCCAGCACCGGGTCGCGGAAGCCGAGGCCGGTGAAACCGGACCCGTCGACGTCCAGGGACAGCATGCGGCCGACCTGGGCCAGGACCCGGCCTGCCGCTTCCACCGGCGCGCACACCTCGACCTCGACGGTGCCGAACGCGCCGGGAACGGCCGAACTCGCGGTGGACGGTGTCCGGCCGGACCGATCCGGAAAAGCCGGTCCGGCGGCGAAGGACCTCTCGGCAACCGCAGCCGGACCATGGGAACTCCGGCCGGACGGGCCGATGTCAGGAGCGGGCCGCAGCGGGGACACCGCGCCGGAAGCATCGGAAGAACCGGCGAAAGCGGAGCCGGACGAGCCGGTGGTGAAGACATCGGTGCCGGGCTCGCCGGGCGGTCTCTGCCGGATCGTGGCGCCGACATGGCGCCAGTCGCCGTCGGAGGGGAAGGCCAGCCGCAGCACACCGGGCTCCGAGGCGGCGTCCGGGCGGCCCGCCGGGCCGAAGCCGGCCAGGAAACGGGTGGCGGCGGACAGCTCGAACGGGCCCCGCACGGCGATCTCGCCGGTGGGCAGCTCGGTGCGGGCCAGGATCGGTGTGGTCATCGTGGATCCCTCCTCTGCGGGCTCCGGGGTTGGAGGCCGTGGTGAGGAGATTAGGAATGGGGGCTGACAATCCGGGCCCTCGAACTTCTGATCGGGGCTATCTTCACTCGATCGTGGCGGGCGGATAGTGGGCATACTGCCGGTATCCGAACCCGCCGCCCCCAGGAGTCCCCCGTGCCGACCAGCCGTCCGACCGACCGGGACCGATCCGCGGACCGGACCGCCACGCCACCGACCGGCACGCCACCGACCGGCCCGGACCGGCTCGCCGGCCTGCTCACCAGCCCCGTGACCGTGACCGCCGAGGGCTTCCTCGACGGCTTGGGCGACGTCCCTCAGGCCGGGCCGACGACCGGAATCGCCCAGCGCCTGATGCGCACGACGCTGCTCCCCCAGGTCTACGAGCACTACTGGCGCCCCACGCTCGGAAGGCTGTTCAAGGGCCCGTTCGGCCCGAGCATGGCCGGTGAGGTCCGGCTGGCGACCGAACTGCTGGCGCTGCGCCCGGGCCAGGTCGTGCTCGACGTCGCGTGCGGCACCGGCCGCTTCACCCGCGCGTTCGCAGAGGCGGTCGGCGACGAAGGCCTCGCCGTCGGCCTGGACGGTGCGCGCGGCATGCTCGCCCGCGCCGCCACGGAGCGGAATCCGGCCAGTGTCGCCTACCTCCGCGCGGACGCCGTCCGGCCGCCGCTCAAGGAGTCCACTGTGGACGCCATCTGCTGCTTCGCCGCGCTGCACCTGTTCGCCGAGCCCGAACGCGCACTGGACTCGTTCGCGCGCATCCTGCGCCCCGGCGGCCGGATCGTGTTGCTCACCAGCGCGCGCCCCGGCTGGCAGCCGGCGCGGCTGGCCGGCTCCGCGGGCGGGATCCTCAGCGGGCAGCGGATGTTCGACCGTGGCGAGATCGCCGCGAGCCTGCGCGCCCGCGGCTTTCGCACGCTCAGCGAACGGTATTCGGGCCTGATCCAGATCGTCGCCGGGAAGCGGCGCGAGGCGAGCTGATCCACTTTGTCGGTGCCGCGGGTTAGCATCGCCGCATGACCCACTCCGCGCCCGTCCCACCCGACGACAGTCATCTGCGCGCCTTGCTCGAAGCCACGGCCGAAGCGGTCGAGGCCGCCGAACCGCTCGGCTCCGATCACACCGGAGCCGGCGCGGAAGTCCGGGCTGCCGTGGGCCAGGAAGTCCAGGCACGCAAGGACGAACTCGTCGCACTGAGCCAAGACCTGCACGCCCACCCCGAAGAAGGCTTCGCCGAGCACCGCTCCGCCGGCGCGCTGGCCGATCTGCTGCGCGCGCACGGCCATGAGGTGACGGTCGGGCTCGGCGGCCTCGACACGGCGTTGCGCACGTGCACCCCGGACACCGGCGGCCCGCACATCGCCGTGCTGTCGGAGTACGACGCGCTGCCCGGGCTCGGCCACGCGTGCGGTCACAACGTCATCTGCACCGCGGGCGCCGGCGGATTCCTCGGCGCCGCCGCGGTGGCCGAGCGGCTCGGCGGGCGCGTTTCGCTCATCGGCACGCCGGCCGAGGAAGGCGGCGGTGGCAAGGAGACGCTCGCCAGGGCGGGGGTGTTCGACGACGTCGACGCGGTGATCATGCTGCACCCCTTCAGCCATGACATCGCGCTGCACCCGTTCCTGGGCCGGCGCCAGCTGGAGATGGTGTTCCACGGGGTCGGGGCCCACGCGTCCGCGCAGCCGTTCATGGGGCGCAACGCACTCGACGCCGCCGTGGCCGCGTACCAAGGTGTGTCGGCGCTGCGGCAGCAGTTGCCGTCCACCGACCGCGTGCACGGCGTCTTCACCGACGGCGGCGCGCGTCCGAACGTGATCCCGGAGCGGGCGGCGCTGCTGTTCTATCTCCGTTCCGCGGATCCGGAGACCCTGCGCGACCTGGCAAAGCGGATGACCGCGATCGCCCACGGCGCCGCGGAGATGACCGGCTGCGGCGTCGAGCTGAGCTGGGACGCGCAGCCGGCGTACCTGCCCATCCGGTTCAACACCACGCTCGCCGGGCGCTGGTCGGCCAACCAGCTCGGCACCGGTCGCAAACCGCTGCCGCCGGGCATCGTGCCGGAGTTCCTCACCGGCTCGACCGACCTGGGGAACCTGTCCTTCCGGATGCCGTCGCTGCACCCGATGATCGCGGTCTCCGGGGCCACAGTCGCCTTGCACACCAAGGAGTTCGCCGAAGCGGCCGGGTCGCTGTCCGGGGACAAGGCCGTGGTCGACGGGGCGCTCGGGCTCGCGCTCACCGCCGCCGACTACCTGGCCGACGAGGCGCTGCGCAAGGCGGTACACGACGAGTTCGAGGCCTCCGGAGGTGCGCTCGACGTCCCGTCGTTCTTCGACTGACAGAGCGGGGAATTCGGTGAACGCTGAGGAATGCCTGAGGATTCTCAGCTGATTCTTCTCAGCAAAGCCCCGGGTGTTTCCACAGGATTCTCACAAGCACGAGCGCGAACCTGGGTCCATGACCGAGAACGAGAGTCGGCCCGGCCCCGCCTCCACCGGTGGGCACCAGCCGCACCAGAGCGTCCACCCCCAGTACGGCCCGTACCCCCAGTACGGCTACCAGCAGCAGGCCGCGCCGAATCCGCTCTTCACGCCGCAAGCGCAGCCGGTCATCCCGCAGCCGCGGCAGAAGAACCGCAGGATCGCGGCCGTGGTCAGCGGGACCGCGCTGGCCGCCGCCCTGATCGGCGGCGGCGCGGGTGCCGCGATCGTCGGGCTCACCGGGACGTCGACCGCCTCGTCGGTCACTTCGTCCGCGGTCGCCGGCCAGACGGTCAGCAACACGACCTCGAACGGCGACGTCAGCGCGGTCGCGGCGAAGGTCGTGCCGAGCGTGGTGCAGGTCAACGTGACCACCGCGCAGGGCGAGGCGATCGGCTCCGGCGTCATCCTCAGCTCCGACGGCCGGATCCTCACCAACGCCCACGTCGTCGACGGCGCCCAGAGTGTCACGATCACCACCTCGGACGGCAAGAAGTACCAGGCCAGCGTGATCGGCGCCGACACCAAGGGCGACATCGCCGTGGTCCAGGCGAAGAACGCCAGTGGGCTGACCGCCGCCACCCTCGGCGACTCGAGCAAGCTCGTCGTCGGCCAGTCGGTCGTCGCCATCGGCTCGCCGGGCGGGCTGCAGAACACCGTGACCACCGGCATCGTCAGCGCGCTGAACCGGCCGCTGTCGGACGTCGGCGGGCAGCAACAGCAGCAGCAGTCGCCGTTCGGCCAGCAGACCTCGAACGAGTCCGCGAACAGCGGCCCGAGCTACACCGCGATCCAGACCGACGCCTCGATCAACCAGGGCAACTCCGGCGGCGCGCTGGTGAACGCCCAGGGCGAAGTGATCGGCATCAACTCCGCGCTCTACAGCCCGTCGGCGTCGGCGAGCGGCGCCGCGGGCAGCGTCGGGATCGGCTTCGCCATCCCGATCAACGATGCCAAGACGATCGTGAACCAGATCGTCAACGGCTGACCAGGTCGTGGACGGACCGCGGTCGGGGCGGCCCGTCCTCTTCCTCGCTCACTGTCGGGGCAGGCGAGGAAACCCGGTGAAGGCCGCTCTCCCAGGGAATCGGGGCCCGGGGAGAGCGGCCTTCACGCTGTTCGCAGTTCGTAGGACAAGGTGAAGGTGTGGTGGCCCGCCTCGTCCTGAGTGATCGCGGCGGTGCCGGAGAGGCCGGTCAGCTCACCCGATCCCGAGCCGCCGAGGACGACCAGCGACAGCCCTTCGTCACCCGCGGTGTGCCGGAGCACGAACGTCCCCTTGCGGCCGTCCACCGAAACCGAGAGCCGTTCGAAGGCGACGTACGCGCGTGAAGTCGCGTTCGTCGCGGTCAGCATCTCGACGGTGCTGCTCCCCTCGACCGAGCCGGTGAATGTCTTGGCGATCGCCACCCGCGCGAACTCGGTGCCGCCCGCCTCCTCCTGGGCCTGCGGGTCCCACTTGTCCAGCTCGAACGTGGCGACAGCGATGCGGGTCATGACGCTGGTTCTCCTCTTCCCGGGTGCCTGACTCGCCTCAGCCTGCCGGGCTCACCTGCCATCTCCTGTCAGGTTTTCAACGCCTCCGGTTGCCGAAGAGCCCCCGTGTGACCTCACGGCCCAGCGCGTTCGCGGCGGAGCGCATGAACGACTTCACCGCCGGGTTGCTCATCGCCTGGGAGATAATGCTGGGTTCTTCCTTCTCCGGTTTGGGCGCTGGCGCGGGAGCGTCCGGCTGGGCGGGCGCCTCGGCGGGTGGGGCGGCGACCTTCGCGGCCAGCTTCTCGTACGCCGACTCACGATCGATCGTCTCGCTGTACTTGGCGTGCAGATCGGAAGCGGCCACCGCGGCGGCGACGGCGTCCGCGCCGGCCGAGCCCATCTTCGACCGCGGCGCGCGCAGCCGCGTCCAAGCGACCGGCGTCGGCGCGCCCCGCTCGGACAGCACGGTGACGATCGCCTCGCCGATACCGAGCGACGTCAGCGCCGACTCGAGGTCGTAGTGCGGCGTCTTCGGGTACGTCTTGACCGTGCGGGTGAGCGCCTTCTGGTCGTCGGGCGTGAAAGCGCGCAACGCGTGCTGCACCCGTGCGCCCAGCTGCGACAGCACGGCGTTCGGGATATCGGTGGGCAACTGTGTGCAGAAGAACACGCCGACGCCCTTGGACCGGATGAGCTTCACGGTCTGCTCGATGCGCTCCAGGAACGCCTTCGACGCGTCCGCGAAGAGCAGGTGCGCCTCGTCGAAGAAGAAGACGAGCTTCGGCTGGTCGAGGTCGCCCTCCTCGGGCAGCTCCTCGAACAGCTCGGCCAGCAGCCACATCAGGAAGGTCGAGAACAGCGCGGGCTTGGCCTGCAGGTTGTCCAGCTCCAGCAGTGTGACGACGCCCTTGCCGTCGGACTGCCGCATCAGGTCGTGCACGTCCAGCTCGGGCTCGCCGAAGAAGTCCTCACCGCCCTGGGCCTCCAGGTTGGACAGTGCGCGCAGGATGACGCCGGCCGTCGCGGCCGAGACGCCGCCGATGCCCTTGAGGTCGGCCTTGCCCTCGTCGCTGGTCAGGTGCGTGATCACCGCGCGCAGGTCTTTGGTGTCGAGCAGCGCGAGGCCACGCTGGTCGGCCCAGTGGAAGATCAGGCCGAGCGTCGACTCCTGCGTTTCGTTCAGTCCCAGCACCTTCGACAGCAGTACCGGGCCGAAACTGGTGATCGTCGCGCGGATCGGCGAGCCCTTGCCGCCTGTGCCGAGCGACAGGAACTGCACCGGGCTCGCGGCCGGTGCCCAGTCGTCACCCAGCTCCTGCGCGCGTTTGGCCAGCTTGTCACTGGGCTCGCCCGCCGCGGCCAGCCCCGAGAGGTCGCCCTTGACGTCGGCCAGCACCACCGGCACGCCCGCCGCCGACAGCTGCTCCGAGATCAGCTGCAGCGTCTTCGTCTTGCCCGTGCCGGTCGCGCCCGCGACCAGCCCGTGCCGGTTCAGTGTGGCCAGCGGCAGCCGCACCGCCGCCGACGAGTCCGCCGTCCCGTCGATCACCACGGCGCCCAGCTCGACCGCGCCACCCTCGCTGACATAGCCGCCGGCGATCTCCGCCGCGGGCCCCGACCCCTGCTCGGCCACTGGCCGCACCCCGTCTCCGAGTCCGAAATCACACCGTTTCACCTGGCCGCCCGAGCGTAACGCGCCGAATGCGCAGGTAACTCCGCTGACATCCCCGTGTCGGGTTAGGGTTGTCCAGGTGACCGACCACCTAGTCTGGATCGACTGCGAGATGACGGGGCTCGACCTCGGCAAGGACGCGTTGATCGAAATCGCCGCGCTGGTGACCGACGCTGACCTCAACGTCCTCGGTGACGGCGTCGACATCGTCATCCACGCCGACGACGCCAAGCTCGACGGCATGCCCCAGGTCGTCCACGACATGCACGCCAAATCCGGGCTCACCGAAGAGGTCCGTGCGTCCGCCGTCACCCTCGCCGAGGCCGAGCAGCGGGTGCTCGACTACATCCGCGAGTTCGTCCCGGACCCCGGCACGGCCCCGCTGGCAGGCAACTCCATCGCCACCGACCGCGGCTTCATCTCCCGCGACATGCCGGCCCTCGACAGCCACCTGCACTACCGCATGATCGACGTGTCCTCGATCAAGGAACTCGTCCGCCGCTGGTACCCGCGGATCTACTACGCCAAGCCGGAGAAGGGCCTCGCCCACCGCGCGCTCGCCGACATCAAGGAGTCCATCGGCGAACTCGACTACTACCGCAGCGCCGCCTTCGTCCCGCAACCCGGCCCGACCAGCGACCAGGCCAAAGCCGCCGCCGCCGAAGTGCAGGAACGCCACAGGGGGTAACCCCCTGAAAAGCGCTCGCGCGGGCACGCTAGGATTGCTCGCAGCAAGGTGGCCACAAGGTTCCCTCGCAGATGGTGGGCGTAGCTCAGCTGGTAGAGCACCTGGTTGTGGTCCAGGAGGTCGCGGGTTCGAAACCCGTCGCTCACCCCATCACCCCAGTTCGGCCGGACTCTGGCGAGTTCTC
>DASXYS010000188.1:0-25569 GCA_036502365.1 Amycolatopsis sp. | reverse complement strand
CGCCGTGGCTGGTCAGGGGACCCGACCGGGTCGGGAGGCCGCCGAGGTCCCTGGTGTTGAAGAAGCCTTCCCAGCCCACTGTTCTGCTCGCGTCCATGGGTTGCGCATTGTTCCAGGCCGACCTGGGCGCGAGTACCATTTCCCGCGAGATGGCGAACGTGTCCGAGGCCCCGCTTTTCGGCAGGCTGACCCGCCGTGGCCGCCTGATGGCGAAGCGGACCTGCGACCGGCGCGGGCACGCGTTCGCCCTCGGCCGGTTCCTGTTCCGTACCCCCACGGCGTGGGAGTACGCCGCGGCCGTGGCGTGCGGCAGCGACCAGGCCGCGCAGCGCTGGCTGGGCTGGCTGCCGGATTCGGTGGTCGAGGAGGCCATGCGCGCGGAGGCCATGCGCGTGGTGCCGGGCACCGGCCCGGACTGGGCGACTCCCGACCCGCATTCGGTGGACGTCGTCGCGATCGACCTCGGCGCCGGCCGGTGCGCCGGCCTGGTGAGCGTCCACTCCGGCGAGGACGGCGGGCCCGAGACCGGTGGTTACCTCGCCCCGGACTACCGCGGCCAGGGCCTGGGCCGCGACCTGTTCGCCGCGGGCCTGCTGCTGGCCCACGAGCACCTCGGCCTGTTCCGGGTCCGGGCCGGAGCCGAGGTCGGCAACGTCGCCAGCGGCCGCTCCCTGGAAGCGGCCGGCCTCCGCCGCGCAGCGGGCCCGCCTCGCTACACGCTGCCGAACGGCCGCGTCAGCGAAGCCTGGTGGTATCAGCACGACAGCCCGCGGCCGCACCGCTGCGCCGGGCCGCAGGCGCAGTGGCTCGCCGGCTGAACCTGTTGTGCCACAGTGATTTCCGCGCGTCGGTCAGGCGTCCTTGGGGCAGCATTCGTCGACGTCCTGCTCGTACGCCCGCAGCGTCGAGATCACCAGCTGCCGCTCGGCGGGGGTCAGCGGTGCCAGCGCGCGTTCCCAGGCCTGCGCTCCGCGCGCCAGCCAGGCGTCGACGGCGCAGCGCTTGTCTTCCTTGATGTTCACGATGGTGCGGCGCCGGTCGTCCGGGTCTTCGGTGCGGTCGAGCAGGCACTGGCGGGCCAGGTCGCCGACCATCAGGCTGGTCGTGGTCGGCGCGACCTTGAGCCGGCCGGCGAGTTCGGTGACCGTCATCGGGCCGTCGAACAGCAGGTAGGAGAGCAGGGAAAGATGCCGCGGCGCGAGCGACAGGTCGGCCAGCTGCGCCGGCACCGGCGCCCGCTTCGCGCGTCCGACCAGGCGCGGCATCAGCAGGAGCAGCTCGCGGACCCCGTCCGCCACGCTCAGCCCCGGCTCGCTCTCCTTGGGGTCCACCCGATCACCTCTCCAAGCCCGGGACCTTACCGTTCGCGTGCCGGGCCCCGGGTTCGTTGACTTCCGCTTTGCTGGCAAACTACGTTTGTTGTCAACGTCAACAATTTGGGAGAGGCGCGCATGTCGGACTGGAACCAGCAGATCATCGACGAGTTCCACGCGAACGAGGGCAAGGTCGGCGGCATGTTCGAGGGCATGAACATGGTGCTGATCACGCACACCGGCGCGAAGAGCGGCACGGAGCGGGTCCTGCCGCTCGTCTACACCACCGACGGCGACCGGTACGTCATCGCCGCGTCCAAGGGCGGCGCCGACACGAACCCGGACTGGTACCACAACCTGGTCGCGAACCCGAAGATCAAGGTCGAGATCGGCACCGAGAAGTTCGACGCGACCGCGAAGCTGATCGAGGACCGCGCCGAGCGTGACCGCCTGTACGCCGGCATGGTCGCCCACAACGAGGGCTTCGCCGAGTACGAGAAGAAGACCACGCGCCTCATTCCGGTGTTCGTGCTGGAGCGCTGAGCCCCGCCGTTCACTTGCCGCTCAGCCGACGGCGGCCTCGATCCGGGGCTCCTCCGCCACCGCCGGCTGGGCGGCTTTGGCGTTTTTGCGTGCGTGGCGCCACGAGATCAGCCGCTTCCCGGTGGCGATCATCGGCTGCTCCACCCAGCGGTGGATCAGGTCTGCGATCGCGAGCGCCACCACGAACACCGTGACCGCCGAAACGAGCCGGTTCTGCGCCAGCGACGGCACCGCCTGGATCACGGCGAAGTGCACCGGCCCCTGCAACAGGTACAGCGAGTACGAGCGCTCCCCGACGAACCGCATCGGCCGCGTCGCCAGCAGCCGGCGCGGCGGTCCCGGCGACACCAGGACCACGAGCAGCAGCATGGTCGCCCCGGCGTAGGCGACGAGCAGCAGCAGGTTCTGCCGGGTCTCGGTCCACAGCGAGTCCAGGTTGGTGTGCAGCACCAGGAACCCGACGACGATCGCCAGTCCGGCGACCGGGTGCGTCAGCGGTCGCAGCAACGCGAAGCTGCGCCGGTGGTGCAGCACGATCGCGAGCAGGCAGCCGCTGAGCAGGATGAAGTAGTGGATGCTGGAGCGGTAGACGCTCGGCGTGAAGTCCAGCAGCCAGCCGTTGGTGGTCACCGGCACGAGCGCGAGCAGCACGATCATCGCGCCCAGCACCAGCGCGACCTTCCGCCGGGCCGCCCCGATCCCGATCGCGACCAGCAGGAACGGCCAGACCAGGTAGAACTTCTCCTCGATGCCGAGCGTCCACGAGCCGGAGAAGAAGTTGTCCGAGCCGTTGCCGCCGGAAGCCGGGAAGAACTCGTTGAGGAAGGTCAGGTAGTACTTCAGCGCGTGCGGGAAGTCGCGGGCGAAGAACTCCCCGCGCAGCAGCACGAACGCGATGATCCCGCCGAGGATCACCAGGTACGGCGGCAGGATCCGGAACACCCGGCGCAGGTAGAAGTCGCCGAGGGAGATCCGCCCGGTGCGGTCCTGCTCGCGCAGCAGCAGCGTGGTGATCAGGAAGCCGGACAGCACGAAAAAGACGTAAACGCCCACCCAGCCCGTCAGCCAGGACCACTTGGGCCCGGCGAAGTGGAAGAACACGACGATCGTCGCGGCGATCGCCCGCAGTCCGTCGAGCCCGGGGAACCTGCGCATGCCGAGGTACTCGTCATGGCTCATGGCGCGCACAGACTGGACCCCCGTCGACGGTTCGGTGGCGGAAGTATAAATGGGGCTTTTGGGATCCGTGACGTGCGTGGCGCACCCGGGTTGCCTCCGTGCGGACGATCCCACAGCGACGCATCCCCGCCGGGGTGGTGAGCATCTACCACTGTGATGGCGATCGAGGTGAATGAATCACCAGCGGATCGCCTGCCCCGGACGGAGCGTCCGCCCGGGCTCAGCAGGAGGGGAAAACCGATGAACACTCTTCGCCGCGCCGTGCCGAAAGCCGCGGCGTGAGCCTGGAGCAGGCCCAGCGCGACCTGGCCGCCAGCCTCAACGTGCCGATGAGCAAACCCGGCACGCCCGGGGACGCGGCCGAGCTGATCGCGTTCCTGGCCTCGGACCGGGCCCGGTGGCTGACCGGCGCGCAGTACCGGGTCGACGGCGGCATCATTCCGGTCGTCTGAGGGAACAGGCGATCAGAGCGGCTGCCCGTAGACGAAGCTCGCCAGCCGCCCTGTCGTGACCGGCGCGAACGCTTCGAACAGCTTCTCCTGCCCCGTTTCCGGGCTGTCCGGGTCCGGATCGGACAGGGCGCGGACCGCGTACCGGGAGTTCGGGGCCAGGTGGCGGCCCGGGGCGTAGGCGCCGCCGAGGAGGTCCAGGATCTGCACGACCGGAGCGTCCGCGGTGGTGAGGATGGCGTCCACGGCTTCCTCGGACAGGGTGGACAGCGTCCGGTTGTCACCGACGTAGGCGTGCGGGTTCGGCGGCTCGGCGGCGATCGTGCCGGACTGCGTGAATGGCAGTGGCGCGAGGGTGTCCATGACCGGACCGAGGGCGCGCAGCGGGGCGACCAGGCGGCCGCCCTCCTCCGGCGAGCCGAGGTAGGCCACGCGGACCTGCGCGATCTGCTTGCCGCGCAAGGGTTCCGGGATCATCGGGAGGTCCGGGTACGGGACCAGGGCCAGTGACGTGGTCAGCGTGTCCGGCAGGTCCGCCGTCCAGTCTCGCCAGGCGCGAAGGGTGTTTTCCTGTGTGGTGAAGGAAAGCGAGCCGCCGTAGAGCGTGGTGACCGGGAACAGGCCGAACTCCAGCGACGTCACCACGCCCTCGAGTCCGGATCCGCGCGTGCCGTCCGGGGCGACGGACTCGGCGGCGGCCACGTGGTCCGCGGCGAGGCCGTACCGGCGGCCCATCATGCTGAATCCGCCGCCGAGGGTGTAGCCGACCACGCCGACGCCGGGCGCCGAACCGCTCAGCGGAGCCAAACCGTGCGCGGCCGCGGCCTCGATCACCGCGCCCCAGGTGGTGCCGGCCTCGACCCGGGCGACGGCGCGTGCCGGGTCGATCGAGACGCCCGTCATGCGGCGCGTCGAGATCAGCACGCCGGTGGCCGGCTCACGCAGGCCGTGGCCGGTCGCCTGGACCGACACCGGCAGGTCGTGCTCCGCGGCGTACCGGACGCCCTCGGCGACGTCGTCCGCGCTTGTCGCGCCGACGACCAGCTGCGGCTTCGACAGCACACCGGTCTGGAAGCCGGCGATCTCGGTCTCGTACCCGTCCTGACCAGGGGTGAAAGTGAACATGGCATCAGCCTGACACGAGGCTGGAAAGAAGTCCAAGAGATACTCCTTCCCCTGGCTAGAATCAATGATTATGGAACTGCACCAGCTCGAGTACTTGGTCGCCGTCGCGGAGGAGGCCGGTTTCACGCGGGCCGCGGCCCGGCTGCACGTCGCGCAGCCGGGCGTCAGCGCGCAGATCCGGCGGCTCGAACGCGAGCTGGGGCAGCCGCTGTTCGACCGGTCGGGTCGCGCGGTGCGGCTCACGGACGTCGGCGCCGCGGTGTTGCCGCACGCGCGCGCCGCGCTCGCTTCGGTGAACGCCGTGCGCGAGACGGTGGCGGAGTTCGACGGGCTGGTCCGCGGCCAGGTCGCGATCGGCATCGTCACTTCGGCCGGCCCGATCGCCTTGCCGGAGTTCCTGGCGGGCTTCGCGGAGCGCTACCCCGGCGTCGAAATCACCTTGGCCGAGGCGAACTCCGATGTGATGGTGGAAAAGCTGCGTGACGGACGGCTGGACCTCGCGGTGATCGGTCTCGCGGACGGTGAGCCGGCCGGGCTGGCCACGCAGACCGTGCTGGACGAGGCGCTGGTCGCGGTCACCGGGCCGCGGGACGCGCTCGCCGGCCGCCGCGAGGTGACGTTCGCCGAACTGGCCGGACGGTCGTTGATCTGCCTGCCCAAGGGCACCGGTCTGCGCGGGGTGCTCGACCGCGGGTTCGCCGCGGCCGGCCTGCGCGCGCGGGTGACGATCGAGGCCAGCGACCCGAATGTGCTGGCACAGCTGGCAATTCGCGGCCTCGGGGTGGCGCTCGTGCCGGAGTCGCTCGCGCGGTATTACTCGGCCGAACTGCACACGCTGCAGCTGCGCCCCCGGCTGCGCGGCAAACTCGCGCTCGCCTGGCGCGACGGCGGACCGACCGGGCCCGCCGCCCGAGCACTGATCGACTTCGCCAGGACGACCGTGCGTGAACCC
This sequence comes from Amycolatopsis sp., assembly GCA_036502365.1. Classification (GTDB taxonomy): domain Bacteria; phylum Actinomycetota; class Actinomycetes; order Mycobacteriales; family Pseudonocardiaceae; genus Amycolatopsis. The sequence goes on along the minus strand of DASXYS010000188.1, from coordinate 20,008 downwards.
GACGAAAGTATGGCTGCCCCTCGCTAATCTCGGGTGGGTCCCGGCTTTTCCGGCAGAAGGGTCCCGCGTGCGGAAACTGCTCACGGTCGTTTTCGCGGCCACAGTCGCGCTTGTCGTCCCCGCACTCCCGGCGTCCGCCGCCGGAATCGACTGGAGTACCTGCTCCGACGGGCAGAAGGTGGAGTGCGCCACGGTCCAGCTGCCGGTCGACTGGAGCCGGCCCGACGGCGCGAAGGTCGGCGTCGCGATCAACCGGCTGAAGGCCGCGAAACCCGCGCAGCGCAAGGGAATACTGCTGGTCAACCCCGGCGGGCCGGGTGGCTCGGGCCTCAACTTCGTCTACTCGGCCTCGGCCGGGAACTACTTCTCCCAGTCCATCCTGGACTCGTTCGACCTGGTCGGCTTCGACCCGCGCGGGGTCGGGCAGAGCAGCGAGATCCAATGCGACAGCGCAGTGCTCTCGAAGCCCGTTCAGCTGATCCCGACGACGGAGCAGCAGTACACGGACCTGCTGGCGCGCAACGGCGCGATCGCGCAGGACTGCGCCAAGCACAACGCCGGGCTGGATTCCCATGTGGACACCGAGAGCGTCGTGCGCGACATGGACGGCATCCGGGCCGTGCTCGGGGAAGAGCAGATCAGCTTCTACGGCGTCTCGTACGGCACGCAGATCGGCCAGCAGTACGCGGAGCTGTTCGGCTCGCGGCTGCGCGCGCTGGTGCTGGACTCCAACATGGACCACAGCGTCCAGTCCGAGGGTTACCTGGCCGCCGCGAACAAGGCGTTCGAGAACTCGTTCACCGACTTCGCCGCTTGGTGCGACCGGACGGCTTCGTGCGCGCTGCACGGCCAGGATGTGCTGGCGCTGTGGGACAAGCTGTACGCCCAGGCGTCGGCGGGCAAGCTGGTCGACCCGGCCACGGGCAAGGCGCTGTCGGTGGAAGCGTTGCGGAACAACGTGTTCGGCAACATGTACCACCCGGCCGACCAGTGGGGCGGGCTGGCCGGCCGCCTCGCGGCGCTGGCCGGGACCGGTGCGCGGACGGCCTCGGCCCAGGCGAAGCTGGTGGAAAACAGCTACCAGGCCATCTGGTGCTCGGACTGGCGCTGGCCGGAGGTGGGCGACTTCGCGAGCCTGAGCAAGCTGCGGGAGAACGTCGAATCCCTTGCGCCGCACACACACTTCAGCGGCTTTTTCTCCGACGTCACCAACTGCCTCGGCTGGACCGGGCCGGTGCCGAACCCGCAGCACCGGCTGCACGTCACCCAGGCCCCGCCGATCCTGATGACCAACGGCCTGCACGACGTCGCCACCCCGTACGAGTGGGCCACCAACGTCGCGCAGCAGCTGCCGGACACCGTCCTGCTCACCTACGACGGCACCGGTCACGGCGACTACGGCAACAGCACCTGCGCCCGCGACGCGATCGACGCCTACCTGCTGACGCTCGCGCGCCCGGCCCAGGGCACCCACTGCGCCGCCGAATGGCCCACGGGCACCACACCGCAGACCGGGCCGCACCCGGTCACGCGGGTCTACTGAGTCGTGAGTGTTCATGACGGTTCTAACCGTCATGAACACTCACAAGCCCTAGGAAAGGCTGCGGTGGAACACGATCCGGTCCACACCGGGACCGTCGTAGCCGGCGACCGGGCCGGTGACGGTGAAGCCCATCGCCGCGTGGAAGGCGATCGAAGTGGCGTTCTGCGGTGAGGTGACCGCTCGAACGTGGGACCGGCCGTCGGCCTCGGCGAGGGTGAAGAACCGGTTGTAGAGCCGTCGCGCCAGGCCCGCGCCGCGTAATTGCGGTGCGACGCCGAGGAAGTGGATGTACGCGGCTTCGGGATCCGAGTCCGACAGCAGCCCGACGAGGAAGCCGGCCAGTGAGCCGGCTTCCTCGGCGATCAGGCTGGTGCGGAAGAAGTGGTCGAGCCACAGCCGGGGCAGGATCGCGCTGACCGGCCGCCCCCACCACTCGTCGGCGACGGTGATGATCCGGTCGTAGTCGGCGGGCTCGGCTTGTCGCAGCTGCACGTCCATGCCCGGTATTCGATCAGACCGGCCGGGGCCGCCGGTACCCCCGGCCCGCGGTCAGCGGAAGTCCGCCACGTGGTCGGCGGCCCACTGCGCGAACGTCCGGCCGGGCTCGCCGGTGACCGCCTCGACGACGTCGGTCGCGGGCGAGGAGGACATCAGCCCGCCGAGGTAGACGTCGGCGATTCCGGGCGGCATCACCGCGGTGAGCCGGCGGCGCATCTCGTCCGGGCCGATCTCCACCCAGCGCAACGGCCGGCCGAGTGCCGCGCTGATGGCCGAGAGCTGATCGATCTGGGTGATCGGCGCCGGCCCGGTGAGCAGGTAGCGGGCGCCGTCGTGACCGTCTTCGGTGAGCGCGCGAACGGCCACCGCCGCGATGTCGGCCTCGTGGATCAGGGGCTGGGCCCGGTCGCCGTACACGCCCTCCAGGATGTCGCCGGCGCGGATCTGCGTGGCCCAGCCGAGGGTGTTGGTCGCGAAACCGCCTGGGCGCAGGAAGGTCCAGCGCGTGCCGGACGCGCGGATCGCGTCCTCGACCACGGCGTGCGCGCGGCCGATCACGTTGGCCTGCTCGGCCACGCCGTCGATGACGGAGGCGGAGGACAGGAAGACCAGCCGGCCAGCTTCGGCCAGCACCTTGACGGCCGCGTCGATTTCGCCCATACGGTTCATCAGGAAAACGCCGGTGACGTCCGTCATCGCGGCCTTGAGCGTGTCCGGCCGGGCCAGGTCGCCCTGGACGATGTCGACGCCGTCCGGCAGCTTCGCTTTCGCCTTGACCGGATCACGGACGAGTGCGCGGACGGCTTCGCCGCGCTGGTGCAGCTGCCGTGCGACCTCGCCGCCGACGTGGCCGGTGGCCCCCAGTACCAGGAACATTCAGCTCTCCTTCGAGTGGCCGGCGGTGCGGTGGACAACGGGCCGGAACCGCTGGAAGCCACCGGCCACCACCCCCGGGAAGGCCTTCACGTCCTTGAACTTAGGCGATTTTCCGACGGCGCCCTGTCCGGACGACTCGATTGCCTCGATGTGGTCGGCAACGCTGCGCCACTCGGCGTAGTTGGCGATGCGGGTGCAGTCCTCGCTGAGGTGGAAGTGGGCGGAGATCCCGCCGGGGTGCGGGGTCTTCTCGTCGCCGAGGGCCTCGAACACCAGGTCCACCCAGCGCTTCAGGCGGTCCTCGTCGGGGCCGTCGAACTCGACGGAGACGAGCACGATGCAGCCGGGCGCACTGCTGCTGGGCACCGGAGCGTCCGGCCGGGTGCCACTGCGGTAGAGCCGGAACTCGCTGCCGTCCGGCTCGGGCTCGGTGGCCCACTGCTCGTAGCTGAACCAGCTGTTTTCGTTGGTGTAGCCGGTGAAGCTCACCAGCCCGTCGGGCCACTGCGACTCGATGGGGTGTCCGATCGAAAAGGGCGGTTCGCCGTCGCCGCGGCGGATGCGGACGACGGCGACATCGGCACGGGCCGGATCGGGCAAGCCGGTGCGTTCGGTCTGGATGGTCATGGCGACAGCGTGGTACTTCAAGCTCTCTTGAAGTCAAGCGCTCTTGACAGGTGGTAAACAGCCGCGTTCCCTGGAGGTGAGGAGGCGCTGAGATGGGTGACGTGCTGCGGGAGTCCCTGCTCGGGGCCGGGCTGCTGGCCGGGAGCGCGAACGTGATCATGCAGCTGGGCCGCCCGCCCGTGGGTTACGGCGTGCTGGAGAGCCGCGTGGAGAGCGGCAACCTGTTCCGGCATCCGCTGAAACGCGCGCGCACCACCAACACCTACCTCGCCGTGGCCGTGTTCGGGACCGATGAGGAGCGCGCCGCGTACCGGAGGGCGGTCAACACCTCGCACGTCCAGGTGCGTTCGACGGACGAGAGTCCCGTTCGCTACAACGCTTTCGACCCCGAGTTGCAGCTGTGGGTGGCCGCCTGCCTGTACCAGGGGATCGAAGACGTCCTCGAGGCCATGGGCCGCCCGTCACCCGAGGGGCTCTACGAGCAGGCCGCGGTGTTGGGCACGACCCTGCAGGTCCGGCCGGAGATGTGGCCGGCCGACCGGGCGGCGTTCGCGGAGTACTGGGCCGCGGGCCTCGGCGGGGTCGAGATCGACGACCGCACCCGCGCGTACCTCACCGACCTGGTGGACCTGCGCTTCCTGCCCCGGCCGTTCTCCGTCCTCTTCGGACGGTTCCACCGGTTCGTGACCACCGGGTTCCTGCCCGGCTGCTTCCGCGAGCAGATGCGGCTGCCATGGTCGGCCGCCGACCAGCGGCGGTTCGAGCGGCTGATGCGCGGGATCGGCGTTGTCGTCGGACGGCTGCCGAGGGCGGCGCGGCGGTTCCCGTTCAACGTCTACCTGCACGATCTTCGCCGCCGCCGGCGCGACGGCCGCCCGCTCGTGTGACCGGTTGACCGGGCGTGGGGAGTGGGCAATGGTGAGCTGATGACCAGCCAGGATGTGCGCGAGGGTGTGCCGCTGACCAACCTCGACCAGCAGCTGTTCCCCGAGGCCGGGGCGACCAAGCGCGACCTGCTGGACTACCTCGACGCCGTCTCCGCGCGGCTGCTCCCGGTGCTGACCGACCGGCCGTTGTCCGTGGTGCGGGTGCTGCGCGGGCAGGACGCGTTCATGCAGAAGAACCTGCCGAAGTACACCCCCGAGTGGGTGCCGCGGGTGAAGTTGTGGGCGGAGACCTCGAAGCGGAACGTCTCGTACGCGCTGTGCAACGACCGTCGCACGCTGCTGTGGTTCGGGAACCAGCGCGCGGTCGAGTACCACCCGACGCTCACCCGGATCGACCACGAAGCCGGGCCCACGCACCTCATCATGGACCTCGACCCGCCGGAGGACGCCGCGTTCGGTGTCGCCGTCGCGGGTGCGCAGCTCGTGCGCCGGGCGCTGGCCGACGCCGGGCTTGCGGGTGCGCTTAAGACGAGCGGTTCGAAGGGAGTGCACGTCTTCGTGCCGCTCACTCCTGGGCAGGCGATGCACGACGTGGCCGCGGCCACCCGCGCGGTCGCGGCCCGGGCCGAGCGGCTCGACCCGGACCGGGCGACCACGGCGTTCATCCGCGAGGACCGCCACGGCAAGGTTTTCCTCGACTCCACCCGGGCCGGCGGCGCGACGGTGGTGGCCGCCTACAGCCCGCGGATCCGGCCGGGCGTGCGCGTCTCGTTCCCGGTGCCGTGGTCCGACGCGGAGAACGTGACACCGGATGACTTCACCGTCCACACCGTACTGAAACTGCTCGGCGGTGACGACTCATGGGTCGCGGAAATGCCCGCGCCGCAACAGCTTCCGGCCGACCTCGTCGAGGAGGGCCACACCATCCCGATCGCCCGCGTCGCCGCGATGCACGAGGGCAAGCGCCGCGCCCGCGCCCGCCGCGAGTCAGGGGAGGGCGAGTAGGTCCTCGTGGTGCACGGTGACGGTCGTGGGCGGCTGGTCCCGATACCGCGCCAGGCCCGGGTCCTCCTGGGTGGCCGCCTCGACCCAGCCGTGGAACCAGGCCGTGATCAACGCCGAGTCCGCCGGGCCGAGTCGCCACACGCTGGGCGCGCGGTGGACCGTGTAGCCGCGGTCGGTGAACTCTTGTGCGGCAACGGAAACCGCGTCCGGTCCGAGTCGCCCTTCGCGCCGTTGGTGGGCATTGAACGCGGCTGTGACGGTGTCGTCCAGCGGGTTCGCGGGTGAAAGCTCCACCCGGCCGACCACCGAAAGCGTCAGCAGCGCCGGGCAACGGGCGCCCACGCAGGCGTCGGCGAGGCGGCGGATCTCCGCGTGCGTGAACAGGTCCAGCAGTGCCGAAGCCGTGACCAGTGATGTCTCCGCGAGGTCCGCGGCGGTCAGCCGGGTGACGTCGAGCTGCTCGCTCTCGGTGGTGACACCGTCCGGCAGGCTGCGCGCGGCGAGCGTGAGCAAGCGTGGGTCCTGGTCGTGCAGGATCCAGTGCTGCGGCCCCGGCAGCCGTCCGGCCAGCCAGCGGCCCATCGAACCCGTGCCACAGCCGAGATCCCGGATCGTCAACGGCGGTCGCAGCGCGAGTTTGTCCACAAGAGACACCGCGCGCGCCGCCGCGTCCGCGCCCTCGCGCAGGCGAAGCCACTCCGGCGCGTAGCCGGAAGCGTCCACTGTGGTCACAGGTCGCGCTCGTAACCGGCCGAAGCGACGTGCGATTCGTGCAGCGTCACCGAGATCGTGGCCAGGCCGTGTGCGCCCTCGCCGAGGTCGCCGGCGTGCACGTGGCGCGCCAGCCGGTCCGCGATCACCTTGGCCAGGAACTCCGTGGACGTGTTGACCCCCTTGAACTCCGGCACCTCGTCGAGGTTGCAGTAGTTGAGGTCGGCCAGCACGGTGCCGAGCCGCTCGGTGGCGAGGCCGATGTCGACCACGATGTTGTCCGCGTCCAGCTCGGCGCGGCGGAACGTGGCGTCGACGACAAAAGTGGCGCCGTGCAGACGCTGGGCGGGCCCGAAGACCTCTCCGCGGAAGCTGTGGGCGACCATGATGTGGTCTCGCACGGTGACGCTGAACAAGGTTTTCTCCTTTGGTGGATGAGCGATTACGGGTAGACGATCCGGTGGCCCAGCCCCGGCAGCTGTCCGCCGGCGAGGCGGGTGATCAGGCCGGGCAGTTCGTCGAAGGCCGTCTCGCCGGTGATCAGCACGTCGAACGCCGGGTCCGCCAGCAGCCGCAGCGCGAGCGCCAGCCGGTCGCCGTACGTGCGGCGGGCGGAGCGGGCGGGCGAGACGGTGCCGACCTGGCTGCCGCGCACGGTCAGCCGTCGCGAATGGAAGTTCTCACCCAGCGGCACGCTCACCCGGCGGTCGCCGTACCAGCTCAGCTCCACCACGGTGCCCTCGTGCCCCAGCAGTTCCAGCGAACGGGCGAGCCCGGCTTCGGACGCGCTGGCGTGCACCACCAGGTCCAGCTCGCCTTCGGCCTCCTCCGGCGTGGCGTAGCGGATGCCGAACGCTTCGGCGATCTTCGCGCGTTCCGGGTCGACGTCCACGAGCTGGACGTCCACGCCCGGGAAGCGGGCCAGCAGGCCGGCGACGCTGCTGCCGACCATGCCCGCGCCGACGACCGCGATCCGGTCACCGACCAGCGGGGCGGCGTCCCACAGCGCGTTCACCGCCGTCTCCACGGTGCCCGCGAGCACGGCACGCGCGGCCGGCACGGCTTCGGGCACCACCGTGACCGCGGTCGCGGGCACGACGTACTCGGTCTGGTGCGGGTAGAGACAGAAGACGGTGCGGCCCACGAGGTCCGCGGGCCCGGCCTCGACCCGGCCGACGTTCAGGTAGCCGTACTTGACCGGCCACGGAAAGTCGCCCTCCTGGAACGGCGCGCGCATCACGTCGTGCTGACTCGACGGCACCCCGCCGCGCAGCACCAGGCTCTCCGTGCCGCGGCTCATGGCCGAGAACAGCGTCCTGACCAGCACCTCGTCCGGCCCGGGGACCGGGACCACGGCGTCCCGGATCTCGCCGGTCCCGGCGGCGGTGAACCAGAGGGCCCTTGCCTTACGTGTCATGGATGTCCACCTGTCCGGCGGGATACCCGCACCCGCGGCGAGATCGAGGGGTTCGATGGCTGTCACCACCACTACACGATCACACCCCGGCGTGGGTTCAGTCGCCCTCGAGCAGGCCGCCGGGGCGAGTGCCCAGCTGGTCTTGCTGGCGATTCTCGGGCTCACCACCGGGCTCGGCGCCGTCGGCTGGGCCGCGGGCCTCGCCTACACGGCGGGGCTGTGGGCCCTGCTCGCGGGCGCCGCCCGGCGGGCCGGCGCCCGTTCGCTCGGCCCGGCCGACCACGTCACGCTCGCCCGCGCCGTGCTCATCGGGGGAGTCACGGCGCTGGTCGTGGATCACCTGAACGGGGGAGCCCCCGTGACCGTGGTGGTCGCGCTCGCGTCCGTCGCGCTGGCGCTGGACGCCGTGGACGGCCAGGTCGCCCGCCGCACCGGCACGTCTTCGGCGCTCGGCGCGCGGTTCGACATGGAGGCGGACGCGTTCCTGATCCTCGTGCTGAGCACGCTGGTGGCCGGCTCGCTCGGCCCGTGGGTACTGGCGATCGGCCTGATGCGCTACGTCTTCGTGGCGGCTGCCCGGGTGCTGCCGTGGCTGCGGGGGGAACTGCCGCCGAGCCGCGCGCGCAAGGTCGTCGCGGCCTTGCAGGGGGTGCTGCTGGTGGCGGCGGGCTCCGGGCTGCTCCCGGCCGTTTTCGCCCTCGCGGTCGCGGTTTCCGCGCTGGGACTGCTCGTCTGGTCGTTCGGGCGTGACGTGGTGTGGCTGCGCCGCGCGGCGGCTTAGCCCACACTCGCCCGGACACCGCCTCCCGGACCACGAAGGCGAGTGGTGACGCAGTGGTGACGGCGCTCGGTTACACCGTTCCCACGACATCCCGCGCATGGCCGAAGTCTTTCCGGGGAGGTTCGGGTGACTCGTCACTTCGATACGCGGGCGGCGGAAGGTCCGGACCCCGTCTCACGACCGGCGGCCGTCCGCGCGCCGGAGATCGTCGACGAGGTGGTCGGCTCGGCCGGCGAGCCGCTCTCCGACCCTGCTCTCGCGCCCCGGCTCGGTGGGGATTTCAGCCAGGTGCGTGTGCATGCCGGTGGGCGCTCGGCCGAATCGGCCCGGGCGGTCGGTGCGGACGCGTACACCGTAGGCAGCGACATAGTCTTCGGCGCCGGTCGTTATGCGCCGGGGACGAGCGAGGGCGACCGCCTGCTGGCCCACGAACTGACCCACGTGGCCCAGCAGCGCCAGGCCCCGTCGGCTCCGGGATCGATCCGGATCGGCGGGCCGGGCGAGCACGCGGAGCGTGAGGCCGACTCGGTCGCCGCCGGGCGGAGCGGGCCGGTCGGCGCCGAGAGCGGCCCGCCGGTACTGCGCCGCCAGGCCTCGGCCGCGCCCGCCGCCGATCTCGCCGTCCGGTTCAACGATGCGGTGGCGAAACGGAAGTGGGAAGCCGCGGTCCACGCGCTGACCGAGATGACCGCGGCCGACCGGCACTCCGGTCTGTCGGCGTTGGACACCGAGGCCCGCGGCGAGCTCCGGTCGGCCGCGGTGCGGCTCGATCCGAGCCCGGGCAACAAGTTCGTGCCCGAGATCGAAGCCTTCGAGACGGCATCGCCCGCCGCTCGGCGCGCCCCGGCACCGCAGGCGAACGCCCAGCCCGACGTGTCCGCGATGAGCAGCCCGGACAAACTGCTCAAGGCCTGGGACTACGCGAAGCCGCGGCTCGGCCCGGACGTGGTGGCTCAGCTGCAAGCCCTGTTCACCCGCCAGTCGCTCGGCATGATGGCGGCGTTCGCCGTGGTCTACATCGCCGCCCAGCTGACCCCGGCCGGGTGGGTCGCCGACGGCATCGCGCTGGCGACCCTCACGGTCAGCGCGGTTTTCGTGGGGATGACGGTGTTCCGGGTGGCCGCGAACATCGGGCGGTTCTTCGCGGCGGTGGACGCCACGACCGATCAGGAACTGCACGCGGCGGGCGAGGCGTTGTCGCAGGCGATCGCCGAGGGAGGCGTCGGCCTCGCGGTGGCGCTGCTGACCAAGGCGCTGGGCCGGAGTCTCGGCGGGCGCGGTGGCGGCGGCGGTCGTCCCTACGAGGGCCCGCCGCCGACCGGGTACGTCGAGGCACTGACTGAGGCGGGGCTCGTGCGGATGCCCGTCGCCGCGGCCGCGGCGGTGCCCAAGACCGCGTCGGCGGCGCAACGGCTGGCCTCCTTCGCCGTGATGACCCCGCCGGTTTCCGGTGGGCCGGGCCCGACGTCGAGCAGCGGGAGCGGATCTGGCCCCGTTTCGGGCAAACCACCGAAGGGCCCCGAGATCTGGGAGCAGATCAGCAAGGAGCTGCAGCTGGATCCGGCCACCGCCGAGGCCGCCCCGGTCGACGTCGCCGGTGCGGTGCGCGACGCCCGCGCCGCCGGGCTGACCGGTCCGCCCGGCCAGCCGGGGACGGTGGACCTCGGGGTCCAGCCGCATCGGTCGGCTCCGGCCGCGCGCGAGGGCCACGGCGTTTCCGGGAAGGACGTGCAGTCCGCGCATCTCGGGCCCACCTCGTTCCTGCGCGACCTTCCCGGCTACAGCCGCGGCGGGGCGGACACCGTGCTGCTGGACCGCGCGACGCATGCCGCGTTCGACCAGCATTGGAAGAACTGGGCGATGGACCAGCGCCGGGCGGGCCGGACGACGCCAGTCTCGGCGTCGGAGCTGTACGCGGTGATGCTCGACGCGATCGACCAGATCCCGAAAATGGAGCAGCGCGTGAAAAACGCGATGGCCTGGCGGCTGCAGCTCGAACTGTTCCGCGATCTCGGCCTCGCGCCGACGGACACGGTCACCCTGCCTTATCCCAATGTGACCGCGGCTCCCTAGCCGCGGGCCGGTGCGCGGTCGAATCCGATGTCCGCGAGCAAACCGATGCCGGTCAGGCCGTGCGTCGTGGCCCAGAGGAGGTCGCAGGCGTCCTCGACGCTGCGCAGGCGCACCGATTCGGCGGCCGCCCACTTCTCGATGACCTGCCCGGTGAACCCGATCACCTCGGCGGCGGCCCGGTGCCGGGTGGCGGCGTCGGCCACCGAGCCGGCCGTCAACTGGTAGAGGCTGGGCTGGGACCGGGCGAACTCGAGATACGCGACCGCCGGTGTGCAGCACCGCGTCCTTGTTCTCGAAATGCTGGTAGATCACCGGTGCGCTGTAGCCGATCTCGCCGGCGATCCGCCGGATCGTCACCGCCGGCCACCCCTCGTCCTCCGCCACCCGGCTCGCGGCCGACAAGATCTCGTCGAGCGTCTGGCGGCGCACCTCTTCGCGGCGGCCCCATGGCACAATTCCTAACGCTGTTAGAACTCCTAACGACGTTAGTACCTGCTCGCACCGCCGCGCTGTCAAGCCGACCTGTTCAGGAAGCCTGCGGGCCCAAGAACCCGTTGCGCGGTCAGGATTCCAGCTTCGCCTCGAGCAGCTCGACTTCCCGCGTCCGCCGGTGTTCCCGGTAGAGGTCCCGTGCCTGTTCCCACGCGGCGCGGGCGTCGGCGGTCCGGCCGAGCGACGCGTGGGTGTCGCCGAGGTTCGAGAGGATGCCGGGCTCGTCGTAGACGTCGTCGGTCTCGCGGGCGAGCGCCAGCGCCGCACGATAGTGGCCGAGCGCGACGACGTACTCGCCGAGTTCCTGTGCGATGTAACCCAAGCTGTCGAGCGTGACGGCTTCGGCGCGGCGGTGGTCGTGCAGGCGGCAGAGTTCCAACGCCCGCGTGCAGAAATCCCGGCCCTCGCGCAGCCGGCCGAGGCGGGCGGAGTACCAGCCGAGGGTGTTGAGCGCGTCGGCCTGGCGCAGCCCGTTTTCGGCGGCGCGGTAGTACGTCAGTGCCTCGGCGGTGTGCGGCAGAGCCCCGGCGAAGTCGCCGCTCTGGCCCAGCGCCCAGCCCAGCGCCCGCTGCGCGTCCGCCTCCACGGCCGGGGATTTCGCTGCCACCGCAAGGTCAAGCGCTTCCCGCACGTGCCGGATCGCGGAGTCGTGCGAGCCGACGCGCGTGTGCGCCGTACCCAGGTACATGTGCGTGATGGCCAGCGGCTCCGGCCGTCCCAGCGCCCGCGCGGCCGCCACCGCCGCGCGCCAGGCGGCCAGATCCGCGACCAGCTGCCCGCGGATCACGTGGAACCCGCTGACGCTCCAGGCCAGCCGCCACACGTCCTCGTGCGCGCCGCGCTGCACGGCCGAGTCCAGCACGGCCATCAGGCACGTGTGCTCATCCGCGAACCACGCCGCCGCTTCGGCCCGGTCCGCCAGTGAAAGGGGCGCGCCGCCGGGCGCGGGTGGGCCCAGCTCGATCGGCTGACGCTCCGGGCGCAGCAGCGGCGTCGCGGCGCAGGCCGTGTGGAGGTAGTGATCGACGAGGCGGCGCAACGGTTCCGGCCGTTCCGCGTCGTACACCAGCTCGTCGACGTACAGCCGCAGCAGATCGTGCATCCGGTACCGGCCGGGCACGTGCTCCTGCACCAGGTGCGCCGCGCCGAGCCGGCGCAGCAGCGCACGCACGTCCGGCGTCCGCAGCCCGAGCAGCGCAGCGGCCGCGGCCAGGCCGATGTCCGGTCCCGGTGCCGCGCCGAGCAGCCGGAAAGCCCGCGCCGGCGCGGCGTCCAGTGCCTGATAGGACCACGAGAACACCGCGCGCAGGTTCGTGCTCAGGTCACCCGCGTCAAGCGCGTCCAGCCGGGCGGATTCCTGACGCAGCTCCTTCGCCAGCACCTCCAGCCGGAACCTCGGGTTCGCCCCCGCACGGCTCGCGACGATGCTGATGGCCAGCGGAAGCCCGCCACACCAACGGACGAGGTGGTCCACCGCCGTCGGCTCGTCCGCCACGCGGTCCGCGCCGAGGTGGCGCACCAGCAGCTCCCGCGCCTCCGTCGACCCGAGCACGTCCAGGTCGAGCAGCCGCGCGCCGCGGACCCCGAGGCCGCCCAGCCGGTGCCGGCTGGTGACCAGCACCGTGCACGTTTCACTGCCCGGCAGCAGCGGCTCGACCTGCGCCAGGTCCCGCGCATTGTCCAGCACGACAAGCAGTCGCCGTCCCGCGGCGAGGCTGCGGTAGAGCGAAAACTGGCCGGTCGCGTCCGCCGGGACCGCCGCGGGGGCCACGCCCAGCGCGTCGAGGAACTGCCGGACCACGGCCTCGGGCGGCAGCGGGCCGTCGGACGGGTCGAAGCCGCGCAGGTTCACGTACAGCTGGCCGTCCGGGAAACGCGCGAGGTTCTGGTGCGCCCAGCGAAGCGCGAGCGAGGTCTTGCCGATGCCGCCGGGGCCGCCGATCGCGGACAGCGCGAGGGTGCCGCCACGGCTTTCCATCACGTCGTCGAGCGCGGCCAGCTCGGGGTCGCGGCCGACGAACCAGCGCGGCGGCGCGGGCAGCTGCCGCGGCACGGCCGTTTCGGTGTGCGGCACCAGCGCCGGGTCGGTGGTGAGAATGCGCTGGTGCAGCTGACGCAGTGCGGGCCCGGGGTCGGCGCCGAACTCGTCGGCCAGCCGCCGCCGGATCCGGTCGAACTCCTCGAGCGCGCCCGCCTGCCGCCCGGCGCGATACCGCGCGAGCATCAGCTGGCCCGCCACGCGTTCGTCCAGTGGGTGCGCCGTGGCCCGCTCCGCCGCTTCGGCCAGCACTGCGTTGTGGCCGCCGTCCTCCAGCGCGAGATCCGTGCGGTCGAGCTGCGCGGACAGCAACTCGGCGGCGAGCGTCTGGCGGGCGGTGTCGGCCCACGGCGTGTCGAGCCCGGCGAACGGGTCGCCCCGCCACAGCGTCAGTGCTTCGTCGTACAGCGCGGTGCTGCGCTGCACCTGGGCTTCGGCGACGAGCGCGCGAAACCGGTGCACGTCCACCGCCTCGGGCGGGACGTTGACCACGTAGCCGGCCGGCCCGTGGCGGATCGCGACGTCGCAGGCCTCGGCGAGCACGCGGCGCAGGCGGGAGAGATAACTGGCCAGCAGCCGGTGCGCGCGGTACGGCGGCCGGTCCGCCCACACCCGCTCGGTGAGCCGGTCGGTCGACACCGGCCGGTTGGCGTCGGCGAGCAACGCCGCGAGCACCCAGCGTTGCCGCGCGTGGCCCAGATCGACGGCCTCGGCGCCGACGTGCGCCTCGACGGTCCCGAGCAGTCCGAACCGGACGGTGGTCATGCCCCTTGCATACCGCACCCGGTCCCCACGGTCGATCCGGTAGGCCGGGGCAAATCCGGGCATGGTCCGGGAAGGCTTGCCCGGGAAGGCGCGGCGCAGGAGTCCCCGGCGACGTTTTCTTCACATTAGCGAATTAACGTTAGCGAATTCGCCGGAAATCGCCGCGGATATTCACTTATGGAAATGTCGTGAACTGCGGGAAGGTCTTTTATGACGTGGAATGGGGAACCTTCGGGCAGATCCGGCTCGAATATCACCGGGGTGCCTGAGCCTGCCGGTCCGCGTGTGGTGGAGTGTCTGCTGTGAGCGGTAAGGTGGTTCGCAGGTCGCGGCCGGTCGGGTGCGGGAGCGCCGACCGGATTCCCTTCGCCGGTGCTCCCGGTGTGTGGTGAAGCCGTTGTCCTCTCCTTCTTCGGTGCCTGTGCGGCAGGCGCCGGTTTCCGTGCCCGAGGACGTCTTGTGCGTTTCCCTCGTGGAGTTGTTGTTCTCCCGCGCCGATGATCACCGGCCCGCGTTCACCCACCAGGACCACGCCGCCGGAGTCGAGGAGACGCTGACCTGGGCCGAGCTGGTCGCACGCGTCGGCGTGGTGGCGGGGCGGCTGCGGGAGAAAGCGGCGCCGGGGGACCGGGTCGCGGTCATCGCGGCACAGGAACTCGCCTATCCGGTCGCGTTCTTCGGCGTGCTAGCCGCGGGGATGACGGCCGTGCCGCTGATGGACCCGGCGAGCCCGGGTCTGGGCAAGCGGCTGGCCGGGATCCTCGCCGACTGCTCCGCCTCGCTTGTGCTGACCTCACGGCGCACGGTGAAACGGGTGCGCGAGTTCGTGCCGGCCGAGCAGCTCGTGGTCGTGGACGAGCTCGGCGGGCCGCCCGCGGAGCCTGCCCGGCCCGGCCCGGAGGCCCCCGCGTACCTGCAGTACACCTCCGGCTCGACCCGCGATCCGGCCGGCGTGGTGATCCCGCACCGGGCGCTGGCCGCCGCCTGCTGGCAGGCGTGCCTCGCCTACTCCGTCGGCCCCGGCACCACCTGCGCGGGCTGGATCCCGTTCTTCCACGACATGGGCCTGGTGCAGCTGCTGTGCGTCCCGGTGCACGCGGGCTGCCGGTCGGTGTTCATGTCGCCGGTCGAGTTCGTGCACCGGCCGGAACGCTGGCTGCGGCAGCTGGCCGAGCACCCGGACGTGTTCACCGCGGCCCCGAACTTCGCGTTCGACCTGGCCGCCGCGGCGCCCCTGCCGGAGGGCCTCGACCTCTCCGGCGTCTCGGTCGCGCTGAACGGCAGCGAGCCCGTGCGCCCGGCGACGGTCGCCCGGTTCCAGGAGGTGTTCGGCCCGCTCGGCTTCCGGCGCGAGGCGCATCGGCCTTCGTACGGCTTGGCCGAGGCCACCGTGTACGTGACGAGCGCCGGGCCGGAAGGACCCACGAGCGCCACCTTCGACCGCGAGGCCCTGGCCGCCGGCGAGGCCGTGGAGATCGAGGGGGGCCAGGAACTGGTGTCCGTCGGTCACCCGGTCGGGCAGCTGGTGCGGGTGGTGCGTGGCGGCGAAGTGGCCCGGGACGGCACCGTCGGCGAGGTCTGGGTGCACGGCCCGCACGTCGGCACCGGCTACTGGGGGCGCGAGGACACCACGTTCGACGCCTGGCTGGAAGGCCACGGCGGCTGGCTGCGCACCGGCGACCTCGGGGTGTGGCACCGGGGCGTGCTTTACCTGACCGGGCGGCTGAAGGACCTGATCGTGGTCGACGGCCGTAATTATCATCCGCAGGATCTGGAAGTGACCGCGGAGCAGTCACATCCGGCCGTCCGCCGCGGCCGGGTCGCGGCCTTCGGGGTCGACGGGAACGAGGGGGAGGGCGCGATGGTCGCGGCCGAGTGGAACGGGGAGGCGGACGAGACCGAAGTACGCCGGGCCGTGCTCCGCGCGGTGTCCGCCGAATACGGCCTTACGCTGCGGAGGGTCACTTTGGTCGCTCCGGGAGGCCTTCCGCGCACATCAAGCGGCAAAGTCGCCCGCTCGGCAGCGAGGGAACGGTACGGTGACGGTCGTGGATGATCTCTGCGCCGAGGTCGCGAAGGTCGTGATCGACACCTTCCGGCTCGACCCGGGGCTGGTGGGCCAGGACAGCCTGCTCGAAGAGCTGGGCATCGACTCCAAGGGCCGGGTACGGCTGCTCGCAGCGCTGGAAGTCCACCACGATGTCACGATCGACCTCGAGCAGCTTGACCGGTTCACCGACATCGCTGCCGTGGCCGAGGTACTCGCCGAAGCCTTGAACGAACGCACCGGCACCGGCCGGGCCAGCTAGGGAGAGAAGCGCACATGAGCGGCAGCGGGGGCTACACCGCGTCCACCGAGGCGATTGCGGCAGCGTCGAAGAAGGTCACCCAGCTGGGCAAGGACCTGCTCGACGCCAACCCGGACCTGGCGACCACCGAGGTCACCAAGGAGGGCTTCGGCAAGGCGCACGGGGATCACGCGCAGAAGTACCTGGACGGGGCCAAGGCATTGTCGGACTCGGTCAACGGCTACAACGGCACACTCACCACGTTCGGCTCGAGCCTCGAGCAGGCCGGGTCGCAGTACGCCGGCAACGAAGACAATCAGTACGGCCAGATCTATGGTGCTGGGGGTAACCTCTGATGGCCAAGTCGTGGGATGAGATCAAGAAGGTCCTCGACGATCCGGCCGTGCCGAGCGACGACAAGAAAACGTTGCTCGCCAGCGCCATCATGGACGGCGTCTCGATTCCGCAGGACGAGTCGGACAAGTACCAGAAGGCCTATCTGCCGAACGGCGCCTTCTCCGCCGACTACAAAAACACCGACGACGCCTACAACGACGCCAAAGGCGCCGGCGATCAGGCTGCATACAACGAAGATATGCAGAACAAGGCGGTCGACGACGGCAAGAAAGGCCTTGGCGACAAGCAGCCGCCCACGGCCGACGGTGGCGGCACGAAGACGTCGGACGAGGTGTTCGACACCGCCGTGCCCGCGCTGAAGCTGTTCGAGACATTCGGCTCGCTGATCGCGAAGTTCCCGGACGACTGCCGCGGCAACACCCACGCGATCGACATGGACAAGGACATCCACGTCCCGTTCGACGAGCAGCGCGGGATCTCGTTCAAGAACTTCATGGACGACGCCGCGCATTTCCAGACCGGCGCGGACAGTGTCGACAAAACCGCCAAGGACACCACCACGGCCCTGACCACCCTGCAGCAGGACTGGAAGGGCAAGGGCGCCGACGCGGCGTGGGACCACTACAACGACGACATCGGGCCCAAGGCGACGAAGCTGCAGCAGACGCTCGACGGCGCGGCCAAGGCCACCATCGCCGCGGCGACCACGGTGTTCACGCTGTGCAAGGGCAAGGCCGACGCGGTCAACCAGGCCTACACCGAGTACGTGGCCAAGGCCGACTTCACCATGGCCCAGCGGATCGTGAACGTGGCGAACGGCTCGGCCGCCAGCGACGACGACCTCACCGCGATCGCCGGCTTCCTGGACATGAACTTCGGCACGAACCTGGTGGCGACGCTCAACGACCGGGGCTGCTGCGACAAGGGCGACATGAAGGCCGAGGGCGAGAAACTCGCCAAGCAGTGGATCACCAACTACTTCATCCCGGACATGTGGGACCGGCTGTTCCAGGGATTCGTCAAGAACTGCAAGGACACCAAGGACCTGGTCGACCAGGCCTACGAAGAGCTCGACAAGGTCATGGGCAAGGTCAAGAACGAGTTCGGCACGGGGACCGACGGTTCCGGCTCCGGCTCGGGCGGCTCCGGTTCCGGTGGCTCGGGTGGTGGTTCCGGTGGCGGTTCCGGTTCGGGCGGCGGCTCTGGTTCCGGTGGGGGCTCGGGCGGCGGTTCCGGTTCCGGTGGTGGCTCCGGTTCGGGTGGCGGTTCCGGTGGCGGTTCGGGCTCGGGCGGTGGTGGCGGGAACGTGCCGCCGGTCCCGAACACGGACGTGCCGCAGGGTTCCCCGGGTGGCGGTGGCTCCGGCAGCGGCGGTGGTACGCCGAACGTGCCGGATGTGAACCTGCCCCCGGGCGGCTCGGGCGGTGGCTCTGGTTCGGGCGGCGGTTCGGGTTCCGGCGGTGGCGGCGGGAACATGCCGCAGATCCCGAACACGGATTTGCCGCAGGGTGACACCGGCGGTGGCTCGGGCGGTGGCTCGGGCGGCGGCGGTGGTACGCCGAAGGTGCCGGACCTGAACCTGCCCCCGGGCGGCACGGGCGGTGGCTCCGGCTCGGGTGGCGATTCGGGCGGCGGCGGTGGCGCGCCGAAGATGCCGGACCTGAACCTGCCGCCGGGTGACACCGGTGGCGGCACGGGCGGCGACCACAGCGGCACCGGCGGCGGCGACGGTACGAAGGACCCGAATTCGCCCGACGGCAAGGGTGGCGGCGGTTCGGACCCGAGCGGCCACGGCGGCGGTTCGGACCCGAACGCGCCCGGCGGTGACGGGAAGGACGACCCGCAGGAGACGCTGAAGGTCGAGCAGAACGGCAAGACCTTCGAGATGACCGAGCCGGGCAAAGACGGCCAGATGGACATCAAGGTCGGTGAAGGCCACGGCGACCCGAAGGACTTCAAGCTCGACTGGTCCGCCGACGGCAAGGGCGGCACCGGCCACGACGGCGGCACCGGCCCGGCAGGCGGCGACGGCGGCTCGGGTTCCGGGCACGCGTACCACCCGGGTCCGGACGGCAAGATCCACATCCAGGACGGCGACATCAAGATCACCGCGGAGCGCCCGGACGGTCCGGACGGCCCGACCAAGGTGACCGTCGACGACGGCACCGGCCACCCGTCCACGTACACCCTCGGTGAGAAGGACGCGCCCGGCAGCAGCGGCCACCCGGCGCAGCCGATCGTCGACCACGGCCCGGAGATGCCGAGCAGCACCACCGACAAGCCGCTGATCAGCGACCACGGCCCGGCGATGCCGAGCGGCACCACGGGCCAGCCGATCGTCGACCACGGTCCGGAGATGCCCAACGGCACCACGGACCAGCCGCTGCACGCGGTCGACGGCACGCAGATGTCGCCGGATTCGGCGCCGCTGCACGCGGTCGACGGCACGGAAATGCCGCCCGGGGGCGCCGACGGTGCCCCGCTGCCCGTCGACGGCACCTCGGTTCCCGCGCAGCACGCGGGTGACCCGGGTTCGGCCGTCCCCGCGGGCATGCCGGACGGGGGCACCCCGCCCAGCCACGCCGGCGGGGCGGGGGCACCGGGCGTCCCGGCGCACCTCGCCGACGCCGCCTCCGGGCAGTCGCTGGGCGCGGCCTCGATGACCGGGGCGAGCCACGAAGGGGTGCCGCAGCACAGTGGTGCGGACACCTATCCGGCGCAGCAGGGCCAGACCGCGACGCCGGCCGGGGCTCCCGGTCAGTCGGGCGGCGGGATGATGGGCGGCATGGGCGCCATGGGCGGCGGCGGTGGTGCCGGCGGCGGCGGTGGCGACCACGAACGCGGCTCCCGGGCCTACAATGTGGACGGCGGCGTCCTGTTCGACGCGGGTCCCGAGCCGTCCCAGCGGATCACCGGTTCGCTCGACGATGACGACGATCTGTCGCCGACGTTCCGGACGAGGAGGTAGGCCAGGCATGGACGACGTGAACGCGATGCAGGCCCGGATGGACGCCCTCGTCCGGGAGCAGAGCGATCGCCGGACGCTGACCGAGCAGCGCGGCGAGGAGATCAGGGCCCGCGCGCACGAGTTCATGACCAAGCAGGCGAAGGCCGCCGAACGCTACGTCATGCACCGCCGTGAGCTGGGCAAGCGGGAGGACGAGAAGGGCCGCCCCAAGCCGCAGGGGGTGTCGGAGTTCGACTTCGAGCCCGAGGGGCACCAGGCCGAGAACGGCTCTCAGGGCATCGAGGACATCGTGCCTGCCGCGCCGAGGACGGGCCGTCACGCGGAGCCGGTTCCGCCGGCGCCCCCGGCCCCGACTCCGCCCCCGCCGCCGTTGCCACCGGCCCCGTCGGTGCGGCCGACGGGACCGGCGCCGGGCAGCCGGCGCCGGATGAGCACGGAGGAAATCGACGACGAGGACGATGCTTTCCTGAACAACCGCTGGCGCGGTTGAGCTGAAGGCTCGAAAAGCGGGTACGGCCGGTGGCCGTGCCCGCTTTTGCCTGTGCGGAACCGTTTGTCACAGAACCCGGACACGATCATGACCGGACCTGGAAACCCCGGCTGCCACGATGGAACTCATCCTGAACAACTGACGACCCATTCTCCCGTACCCGGGAATCGGTCTGAATTCGCCACATAATTG
>DASXYS010000187.1:0-19676 GCA_036502365.1 Amycolatopsis sp. | reverse complement strand
TGGTCCTCACGCGGACGAAAATTGGACGTTCGACCGCCTCCCTCGGTTGCCCGGCGCCCCCGCAGCGGGGGATCTTGGCCACGGGCCCCCACTCGCCCCCCACCTGCACCCACCTCGCTGACCTGCGTAAACGACAGACACGACGGAGTGGTGGACGCGTTTGTCGCGTTGACTGTGGTGAAAAGTGGGGTACGGTGGTGGCTAGTGGGGCAGAAGGGAGCCCCGTAGCCGGGGCCGGAGTGGTTCGCCAAGCCGGAGCCGGTAGGGAGGTGGAAGCCGATGTTCCTCGGCACCCACACCCCGAAGCTGGACGACAAGGGGCGGCTCACGCTTCCCGCCAAGTTCCGCGACGCCTTGGCCGGCGGGCTGATGATCACCAAGGGGCAGGACCACTGCCTCTTCGTCTTCCCCCGCGCCGAGTTCGAGCAGATGGCTCGGAAGGTCGCCGACGCCCCGTTCACCAACGAGGCGGTCCGGGCCTACCAGCGCTACCTGTTCGCCGGAACCGACGAACAACGCCCGGACGGGCAGGGGCGCATCGCGATCGCGTCCGAGCTCCGGCGCTACGCCGGGCTCAACAAGGAATGCGTGGTGATCGGTGCGATCACCCGGCTGGAAATCTGGGACGCCCAAGCGTGGCAGGGCTACCTGGACGAACACGAGGACAGCTACGCGAAGGCTCGAGAGGAAGTTCTACCGGGCGTCTTCTAGGGGACGTGGCCAGCGGAGCACCTGCGTCGTCGGGGGACGAAGGTAGGCCGTGGCCGCGCTGCCGGAACGCCGCCCACCGCGGATGCCGTGAGGCCTCTGTCCGCTCTTTGGCCCTGGCGCACCTTCCCCGGTGCCAGGTCAGCAAGCGGGCGGACAGGGACCTGACGGCATCCGCCGCATCTTCCCCGGGGTAGCGGCACACGGAAGGGGGGAGAAGCCATGACGACCGGGCACGAGCACGTTCCGGTTTTGCTGGACCGGATCATCGAGCTGTTCACCCCCGCGTTCGCCGATCGCGACGCCGTGCTGGTGGACGCGACCGTCGGCCTCGGCGGCCACTCCGACGCCCTCCTCGAAGCCTTTCCCCGCCTGCGCCTGGTCGCGCTGGACCGCGACCCCGCCGCGCTCGAGCGCTCCGGCGAGCGGCTCGCGCGGCACGGTGACCGCGTCGACTTCGTCCACACTGTCTACGACGGACTCCCGGAAGCGATCGAGGGCCTCGGACTGTCCCGTGTGGACGGAATCCTCTTCGACCTCGGTGTGTCCTCGATGCAGCTGGACCGCGCCGAGCGCGGCTTCGCGTACTCGAAGGACTCCCCGCTGGACATGCGGATGGACCCGACCACCGGCTTCACCGCGGCCGACGTGCTCAACACGTACGCGCCGGGCGAGCTGATCCGGATCCTGCGCGACTACGGCGAGGAGCGGTTCGCGCAGCGGATCGTCCGGGCCGTGGTCAACGAGCGGGAGAAGGAGCCGTTCACGCGCAGCGGGCGGCTGGTCGAACTGCTCTACGACGCCGTGCCCGCGGCGAGCCGCCGCACCGGCGGCCACCCGGCGAAGCGCACGTTCCAGGCGTTGCGGATCGAGGTCAACGGCGAGCTGGAGGTGCTGCGCCGGGCCATGCCCGCCGCGCTGTCCGCGCTCGCCATGGACGGCCGCATCGTCGTCGAGTCCTACCAGTCGCTCGAGGACCGCCTGGTCAAGCAGGCGCTGGCGGCACTGGCGAAGTCCCGGACGCCGGAGGGGCTGCCGGTCGAGCTGCCCGGGCACGGCCCGGAGCTGAAACTCCTGACGCGAGGAGCCGAGAAGGCCGACGAGGGCGAGATCGAGCACAACCCGCGCGCCGCCTCGGTGCGGCTGCGGGCAGCACAGAGGATCGGAGAGCCGCGATGACCGCACCCACGAAGTCCCGTCGCCGATCGGGCGAGCCGGCGACCCGCCGGCGCGAGCAGGCGGGGACCACGGTCGAGCTGGAGCCGGAGACCACCCAGCCGGAGGTGGCGCCACGCCGCGGGACGCGCGGGCGGACGACGGCGGCCGAGCGGGCGTACGCGCGCCGCGCTCAGCGGGCGGATCTGTTGCAGCAGCGCGGTCCGAAGCGGCCGGAGGCCAAGGCCGAGCCGCTGAAGGTCACGCCCAAGGTCAGGCGCGGGCTGCGCTGGCCGCGTTCGCGCGCGTCCTTCGTGCTGATCATGATGGGGCTGCTCGTCGCGGGCGTCGCCTCCACGCTCTGGCTGACGACGCAGGCGATCGCCGACTCCTACCGGCTCGAGCAGCTGCGGACCACCAACGCGAGCCTGGCCGAGACCAAGGACCGGCTCGAGCGCGAGGTCGCCAAGGCGCAGTCGCCCGCTTCGCTCGCGCCCGCCGCGAAGCAGCTGGGCATGGTGCCCGGCGGCGACCCGGCACGCCTGGTCGTGGGCCCGGACGGCAAGACCACGCTGGTCGGCCAGCCGCAGAAGGCGCAGGGCGAAAACACGCCGGCGCCCGTCGCGCAGCCGGTCGCCCCGGCGGCCGGGACCCAGGGCGGCGCCCCGATCGAAGGTGACCAGCCCGCGGTGCCGGCCGATGCCGCGCCCGCGGGCCAAGGGGGACAGTGATGCCGGCAGGACGTTCGAGCCAGGCCCGGGCGCGCGCGGCGGGCAGCGCGCGGCGCACCTACGCCGCGGGCACCCGCCGCGCGGTCGCCAAGCGCGGCAACGGCGGGCACCGCGGCCGGTTCTCCGCCGTGCGGCTGCTGCTGGTCGCGCTGATGGTGATCGCGGGCGGGAAACTGGTGCAGGTGCAGTGGTTCGAGGCGCCGACGCTCTCGGCCGCGGCCGAGCGGCAGCGCACGCTCACCATCGACATCCCGGCCCAGCGCGGGTCCATTGTGGACCGTAACGGTGCCAAGCTCGCCTTCAGCGTCGAGACGCGCACGCTGTCGGTGAACCTCAAGGCGCTGCACAAGGCGATGGACGACTACGCCGCCAAGAACCCCGCCAAGGGGCGGAACTTCGAAACCGAGGTCAGCTCGGCGGCCAAGTACATCTCGTCGAAGGTGCCGAACCTGATCACCGAGCAGGAGCTGCTGACGCTGCTGCACAAGCCGGGCTCGTTCACCTACCTGGTGAACGACGTGGAGCCCTCGGTCGCCGACGACATCGTGAAGAAGTTCGCCTGGATCGGCGTGGAGAAGCGCGCCAAGCGCGAGTACCCGGGCGACACCCTCGCGTCGAACATCGTCGGGCTGGCCAACTGGCGGATGGACGACCCCGACGTGTCCAAGCACAATCTGCACGGCGTGGTCGGGCTGGAGCAGTCCCGCGACAACGATCTGGCGGGCACGCCGGGCCGCGAGATCGTGAACACCCAGAACGGCAACGACAACCTGTACCTGCCGGGCACCGAGCACGTGCTGCAGGCCGCCATCCCGGGCTCCGACCTCGAGCTGACCGTCGACTCCGACCTGCAGTACGAGCTGCAGCGGCAGCTGGGCGACTACGTCGCGCAGGCGCACGCCAAGGGCGGCCAGGCCGTGGTCATGGACTCCCGGACCGGCGAGGTCTACGCGCTGGCCGACGACAAGACGTTCAACCCCAACGACCAGTCCACCTTCCAGGACGAGCTGCTCAACAACCGCGCGGTGACCACGCCGTTCGAGCCGGGCTCGGTGAACAAGGTCGTCACCGCCACCGCGGCCATCGACGACGGCGTCGCCACGCCCACGTCCACCACCTCGGTGCCCGGCCAGCTGAAGGTCGCCGACGCCACCGTGCACGACGCGTGGGTGCACGGCACCCAGACCTTCACCACCACCGGCATCTTCGCGAAGTCGTCCAACATCGGCACGCTGCTGCTCGCACAGCAGGTCGGCCCGGACCGCTACTCGGCCCTGCTGAAGAAGTTCGGCATCGGCCAGCGCACCGGGCTCGGCCTGCCGGGCGAGAGCCCCGGCTACGTGCCCGCGCGCAACCAGTGGTCGCCGACCACGTTCGGCAACCTGCCGATCGGGCAGGGCCTGTCGATGACCGTCGTGCAGATGGCCGGGATGTACCAGGCGATCGCGAACGACGGGCTGCGCGTGGAGCCGCGGATCGTGAAGGCGAAGAAGAACCCGGACGGCACCCTCGTGCCGGAGCCCGCGCCGAAGACCGTCCAGGTGGTCAGCCCGCAGACGGCCAAGACGGTGCGCGACATGCTGCGTGCCGTGGTGCAGAACGGCAAGGGGCTGCAGAAGGGCACCGCGCCCACCGCCGGGCTGGACGGCTACCAGATCTCCGGCAAGACCGGCACCGGCCAGCAGGTGGACCCGCGGACGAAGGCCTACAGCGACCACCTGTACAACATCACCTTCGCCGGCATCCTGCCCGCCGACCACCCGCGGTTCGTGGTCGGCATCCGGCTCGACGCGCCGGACACCACGCTGCCGGCCGGGCACTCGGCGGGGCCGCTGTTCCACGACATCGCCTCGTACCTCACCCAGCGGTACCAGATTCCGCTCTCGGACGGGCCGGCGCCCGAGGCCCAGCTCGTCGAGCCCTGAGCCCCGCGGCTGACCCTGATGCGCCCCAATGTGGCGTTCGGTGCGTCCAACGCACCGAACGCCACATTGGGTGCATGGAGCAGGGCTGGGCGCGGAGCGCCTCCGTTGAGGGTGGTGGCGGGGCAGGGCTGGAGCAACCAACGCCACATTGGGGCGTACCCCGGCGAGACTCCGGTGCGATCGTCCACATCGGCTGGTGCCGGTGCGGGAAGTCCTTGCGCCGTAACGATCTCCGCGGCCGCCCTTAGCACATGTGCCGACAGGGCACACATTGGCCGTACCGCCTTGGGTCACCCGAATGCGACCTCGGTAACCTCTCGGGCGTGTCCGTGTCCTCGTCCCAGCCCCAGAGCGGGCCGGCTGCCCCGTCCTTGCCGGACAGCCCGGTGAAGGCGGTCCCCGCACCGCCGCGCCCGGCCCGGATCGAACCGGTGCCCCTGGCCACCCTGCTCGCCCGCGCGGGCGCGCGCCTCATCGCCGACCGCCCCGAGGCGGCCGACCTCGCCGTCGCCGGAACCACGCTGCGCGCGCAGCACGTGCTGCCCGGCGACCTGTTCGCCGGCCTGCCCGGCGCCCGCGCGCACGGCGCCGACTTCAGCGACCAGGCCGTGGCCGCCGGGGCCACCGCGGTGCTCACCGACCCGGCCGGCGCGGAGCGGCCCGCCCTGCGCGACGCGGGCGTCCCGATCCTCGTGCACCCGGACCCGCGGGCCGCGCTCGGCGAAATCGCCGCCTGGATCTACGGCGAGCCCTCGCTGCAGCTGTCCGTGCTGGGCGTCACCGGCACCTCGGGCAAGACCACCACCTCGTACCTGGTCGACGCCGGGCTGCGCGCGGCCGGGCTGACCACCGGCCTGATCGGCACCGTGGAAACCCGGATCGCGGGCGAGCGCCTGGTCAGCGGCTTCACCACGCCGGAGGCGCCGGACCTGCAGGCGCTGCTCGCGGTGATGCTGGAGCGCGGCGTCACGCACGTGCCGATGGAGGTCTCCAGCCACGCGCTCGCGCTGGGCCGGGCGAACGGCACCCGGTTCGCGGTCGGCGCGTTCACCAACCTCTCCCAGGACCACCTGGACTTCCACCACGACATGGCCGAGTACTTCGCCGCCAAGTCCCTGCTGTTCGACGGCCGCTCCACCACCGAGGTCGTGGTGGTGGACAGCGCGTGGGGCCAGGCGCTGCTCACGCCGCAGACGGTGACCGTGTCGATCGAGCCGGGCACCGACGCGCTGTGGCGCGCCTCGGACATCGAGGCCACCCCGGCGGGGGAGCAGACCTTCACCCTGCACGGGCCGGACGGGCTGGCCGCCGCGGCGAAGATCCCGCTGCCCGGCACCTTCAACGTGGCCAACGCGGTGCTCGCCGCCGCGATCCTGGGCAGCGCCGGGGTCGAGGCGGCCGACATCGTGCGCGGGCTCGGCGCGGTCGAGGTGCCCGGCCGGATGGAGCGGGTCTACCTGGGCCAGGACTTCACCGCGGTGGTCGACTACGCGCACAAGCCCGCGGCCGTGGCCCAGGGCCTGGACGCGCTGCGGGCGCGCACCGAGGGCCGGATCATCACTGTGCTCGGCTGCGGCGGCGACCGCGACACCGCGAAGCGCCCGATGATGGGCGAGGCCGCCGCGCGCCGCAGCGACGTGCTGATCGTGACCGATGACAACCCGCGTTCCGAGGATCCGGACGCGATCCGCGCGGCGATGCTCGCGGGCGCCCGCGGCGTCGGGCCGTCCCAGGGCGGCGAGGTGCTGGAAGTCGGCGACCGCCGCGCGGCCATCGCCCACGCCGTTTCGCTCGCTCACACGGGCGACATCGTCTTCATCGCCGGCAAGGGCCACGAGACCGGTCAGGAGATCCAGGGTGTGGTGCACCCGTTCTCCGACCGGGACGAGCTCGAGGCCGCCATTCGCAAGCATCTCGAGGTGAGTGCGTGATCGAGCTCAGCCTGGCCGAGATCGCCGACGTTGTCGGCGGCCGGCTGCACGGGACCGACGGCTCCCCGGTCGTCACGGGGAGTGTCGAGTTCGACACGCGGAAGCTCGGCCCGGGCGGGCTGTTCGCCGCCCTGCCGGGCGAGCGCGTGGACGGGCACGACTTCGCCGCGCAGGCGGTGGCGGCGGGCGCCGTCGCCGTGCTGGCCGGCCGGGAGGTGGACGCGCCCGCCGTCGTCGTGCCGCCGCTGCCCGCCGGGCAGGCGCACGAGCGCTCGGTGGCGCTGGCCGGCGACACCGACGGTTCCGGCGCGGCCGTGCTGGCCGCGCTGGCCAAGCTCGCCCGCCACGTGGTGGACCGGCTGGCGGCGGACGGGCTGACGGTCGTCGGCGTGACCGGCTCGTCCGGCAAGACCTCGACCAAGGACGTGATCGCGCAGCTGCTGGAGCCACTCGGCCCCACCGTCGCGCCGCCCGGGTCGTTCAACAGCGAGCTGGGCCACCCGTGGACCGCGCTGCGCGCCGGCCGCGACACCAAGTACTTGGTGCTGGAGCTGGCCGCCCGCGGGCCGGGGCACATCGCCGAGCTGGCCGCGATCGCGCCGCCGAAGATCGGCGTGGTGCTGAACGTCGGCAGCTCACACCTCGGCGAGTTCGGCTCGCGCGAGGGCATCGCCAAAACCAAGGGCGAGCTGGTCGAGGCGCTCCCGGAAGACGGCGTGGCGATCCTGAACCTGGACGACCCGCTGGTCGCCGCCATGGCGAGCCGCACCTCCGCCCGTGTCGTCGGCGTGGGGGAGACGGCGTCGGCACAGGTCCGCGCCGCCGACATCACCCTCGACGACGAGGCCCGCGCGTCGTTCCGGCTGGTCACCCCGGCAGGAGAAGCGCTGGTGAAGCTGCCGCTGCACGGCGAGCACCACGTCGGCAACGCGCTGTCCGCGGCCGCTGTCGCGCTGGAGCTGGGCGCGACGCCGGCCCAGATCGGCGAGCACCTGTCCGCGCTGCAGCGGCGCTCGGCCCGGCGGATGGAGGTCACCACCCGCGCCGACGGCGTGACCGTCCTCAACGACGCGTTCAACGCCAACCCCGAGTCGATGCGCGCCGGGCTCAAGGCGCTCGCCTCGATGAGCGCTTCCGGCCGGCGGTCCTGGGCCGTGCTCGGCGTGATGGGCGAACTCGGCGCGGACGCGGTGAACGAGCACGACGCGATCGGCCGGCTGGTCGTCCGGCTGAACATCGACAAGCTCGTGGTGATCGGCCCCCAGGCCGCGGCCATGCACCAGGGCGCGTTCCAGGAGGGTTCCTGGGGCGAGGAGTCGGTGCTGGTGCCGGACATCGAGGCCGCCGTCGCGCTGCTGCGCGATCAGCTCCGCCCGGGGGACATCGTGCTGGTCAAGGCGTCCAAGGTGGCCGGCCTCTGGCGGGTGGCCGAGGCGCTGCTCGCCGATCCCCCGGAAGCTCCCCCGTCAGAACTCCCGTCCTCCCCCTCCTCCTCCGAACGCTCGAACGGTGGTCACGCGTGATCAACATCCTGATCGCGGCCGCGGCGGGCCTGCTGGTCTCCATCCTGCTCACGCCCTACCTGATCCGGGTCTTCTCCCGGCAGGGCTTCGGGCAGGAGATCCGCGAAGAAGGCCCGCAGGGCCACAAGTCGAAGCGCGGCACCCCGACCATGGGTGGCGTCGCGATCATCATCGCGATGGTCGTCGGCTACTTCGTGGCGCACCTGGTCGGCTGGCTCGGCAACTCGCACAGCGCGGCTCCGTCCGCGTCCGGCCTGCTGGTGCTGATGCTGGCCGTGGGCCTGGGCATCGTCGGCTTCCTCGACGACTTCATCAAGATCCGCAGGCAGCGCAACCTCGGCCTGAACAAGACCGCCAAGCTGGTCGGCCAGCTCGTGGTCACCATCGTGTTCGCGGTGCTGTCGCTGCAGTTTGCCGACGAGCACGGGCTCACCCCGGCGTCGCAGAGCCTGTCCTACGCCCGTGACCTCGCGCTGATCACGTTCCCGTCGATCGTGTTCGTGATCTTCTGCTACATCGTGATCTCCGGCTGGTCGAACGCGGTGAACTTCACCGACGGCCTCGACGGGCTGGCCGGCGGCGCCGCCGCGATGGTGCTCGCGACGTACGTGGTGATCTCGTTCTGGCAGGCCCGGCTGTCCTGCTCGCCCAACCCGGCGCCTGCCTGTTACGACGTGCGGGACCCGCTGGACCTGGCTGTGGTCGCCGCGGCGGCGACCGGCGCATGTGTCGGCTTCCTGTGGTGGAACGCCGCGCCGGCCAAGATCTTCATGGGCGACACCGGTTCGCTCGCGCTCGGCGGCCTGGTCGCCGGCCTGTCCATGACCACCCGCACGGAATTGCTCGCCATCGTCATCGGCGGCCTGTTCATGGTCGAAATGATTTCGGTGGTCACGCAGATCGCGGTGTTCCGCACGACGCGGCGAAGGCTGTTCCGGATGGCGCCCTTCCACCATCACTTCGAACTCGCCGGGTGGGCGGAAACCACGGTGATCATCCGGTTCTGGCTGTTGTCCGCGATCTGCTGCATGTTCGGCCTCGGGCTGTTCTACAGCGAGCAGCTCGGCCTCGGGAGCTAGGCCTTGTCCCGAGCCGCACTTTCCCGAGCCCCACTGGACCTCGAGGGCCGGTCCGTGCTCGTCGCGGGCGCCGGGGTCACCGGGAAGTCGGTGGTCCCGGTCCTGCGGGAGCTGGGCGCGCACGTCACGGTCACCGACGGCAACGCCGGGCGGCTGGCGGAGCTGGCCGGCCTCGGCGCCGAACTGGTGCCCGGGCTGGCCGAGCCGCCGCCGGGCACGGCGCTGGTGGTGACCAGCCCCGGCTGGCGGCCGACCTCGCCGCTGCTGGTCGCGGCGGCGCGGGCCGGCGTCGAGGTGATCGGCGACGTCGAACTGGCCTGGCGGGTCGGGCAGCTGCGCGAGCGGCCGCCGTCGTGGCTGGTGATCACCGGAACCAACGGCAAGACCACCACCGTCGGCATGCTGGAGTCGATCCTGCGCGCGGCCGGGGCCGACGCCGTGGCCTGCGGGAACGTCGGCTACGCGGTGCTGGACGCGGTCCGGGCCGGGCACGCCGTGCTCGCCGTGGAGCTGTCCAGCTTCCAGCTGCACTGGTCCTCGACGCTGGCGCCGGACGCGTCCGTGGTGCTCAACCTGGCCGAGGACCACATCGACTGGCACGGCTCGATGGAGGAGTACGCCGCGGCGAAGGGCCGCGCGCACACGCACTCGCGCATCGTCGTGCACAACGCCGAGGACGACTGGTCCACCCGGCTTGCCGAGGAGCACGCGCCCAAGAACGCCCGCCGCGTCGGTTTCCGGCTGGACACGCCGTACGCCGGTGAACTCGGCCTGGTCGAGGACCTGCTGGTGGACCGGGCTTTTGTCGCCGACCCGGCGACCAGCGCGGAGGAGCTGGCGACGCTGGCCGACGTGCGCCCGGCCGGGCCGCACAACGTCGCGAACGCGCTGGCCGCCGCCGCGCTCGCCCGCGCCCACGGCGCCGGTCCCGAAGCCGTCCTCAAAGGACTGCGCGAGTACCAGCCCGCGCCGCACCGCGCCGCCGAAGTCGGCGAGATCGGCGGAGTCCGCTACGTCGACGACTCCAAGGCCACCAACCCGCACGCGGCCGCCGGCTCACTGCGCTCGCACGCCAGCGTCGTGTGGATCGCCGGTGGCCAGCTCAAGGGCGCCTCGATCGACGAGCTGGTGGCCTCGATCGCCGGCCGGCTGCGCGGAGTCGTGCTACTCGGGGTCGATTCACCCGTGATCGCGGCCGCTGTGGCGCGACACGCGCCGGATGTCCCGGTGAACAGCCTCCGTCCGGGTGACGATGAGCCCATGACTGCGGCGGTGAGTGCGGCCAGCGCGATGGCTCGCCCTGGTGACGTGGTGCTGCTCGCTCCCGCCGCTGCGTCGTTGGACATGTTCCCGAGCTACGGCGCGCGCGGCGACGCGTTCGCGAGCGCGGTGCGTGTCCTGGCCGACGGTGCGGCGGGGGCCCCGAATGACGGCAGTTGACGAGAAGAAGACCGAGGGCCGGCCGCGCCGGCGGGAGCGCAAGGAAAGCCCGTTCGTGGCGTTCCGCTCGGCGCTGACCGCCTGGCTGTCCCGGCCGCTGGCCTCGTTCCACCTGGTGCTGGCGCTGACCGGGGTGCTGACCGTGATCGGCATGGTCATGGTGCTGTCCGCGTCTTCGGTCGCCTCCTATGACCCGAAGACCGGCAGCGGCGTCTACTCGATGTTCGTCCGGCAGCTGATGTTCGTCGCGATCGGCTCGGTCGTGTTCTGGGTCGGCCTGCGGGTGAAGCTGGAGCGGATCCGCCGGATGTCGGCCACCATGGTGGTCGTCTGCCTCGGCCTGCTGCTGCTGGTGCTCACGCCGCTCGGCTCGACGGTCAACGGCTCGCAGGGCTGGTTCAAGCTGGGCGTGTTCACCTTCCAGCCGGTGGAGGCCGCGAAGGTGGCGCTGGCGTTCTGGGGCGCGCACATCCTGGTGATCAAGTACAACGTGATCCACCAGTGGCGGCACCTGCTGGTGCCGGTGGTCCCGGTCGCGCTGGTGATGTTCGCGCTGGTCATGCTGCAGCCGGACCTCGGCGGCACGATCACCCTGGCCGTGGTGCTGCTGGCCCTGCTGTGGTTCGCGGGCGCGCCGAAACGGCTGTTCGGCGTGCTGCTCGCGGGCGGCCTGGCCGGCGTGCTGGTGCTGGCGATCATCGCCCCGTACCGGCTCAAGCGCGTGATGTCGTTCCTGTCGCCGAACGCCGACACCACGGTCGAGGGCTACCAGGCGAACCAGGCCAAGCTCGCGCTCGCCGACGGCGGGCTGTTCGGCAAGGGCCTCGGCCAGGGCGCGTCCAACTGGGGCTACCTGCCCAACGTGCAGAACGACTTCATCTTCGCCCTGATCGGCGAGGAGCTCGGGTTCGTCGGCTGCGCGGTCGTGCTGGCGCTGTTCGCCGCGGTCGCCGTGGTGGGCCTGCGCATCGCCACGCGCAACATCGACCCGTGGATCCGGATCGTGTCCGGCACGCTCACCATGTTCCTGGTCGCGCAGGCCGCCATCAACATCGGCTACGTCGTCGGCCTGCTGCCGGTCACCGGCGTGACGCTGCCGCTGATCTCCTACGGCGGCACCTCGCTGGTGATCACCATGCTCATCATGGGCGTGCTCGCCAACGCCGCTCGGCACGAACCGGAGGCGGTGGCCGCACTGCGTTCGCAAGGCCCGGGTAAATTCGGACGCCTGCTGAGGCTGCCCGCGCCCGATCCGTACCGCCCGCCGACCACCCGCAAGGGACAGGCCGCGCGCGGGACGGCGTCGGGGGCGAAGACAGCCCGGCCGGCGCCGCGCACAGCCCGGCCCGCACCGGCACAGGAGCGTCGCCGGACGGTCCGGCAACCCGTGCGGCGGACCACCACCGCGCGCACCAGCGCGGCGCGGACAACAGCGAACCGCGGGGCCAGGGGCACCGCGAACCGGAGAGGTACTTGGTGAGTAAGCCCGTCAAGGGAGCCGAGCGATCGCCCGTCGGCAAGGCGCCGACGGTGGTCGTCGCCGGAGGTGGCACTGCCGGACACATCGAACCCGCGCTCGCGCTGGCCGACGCCGTGATGCGGCTGCGCCCCGACGCGAAGGTGGTGGCGCTCGGCACCGAGCGCGGCCTGGAGAACAAGCTGGTGCCCGCCCGCGGCTACCCGCTCGAGCTGATCCCGCCGGTACCGCTGCCGCGCAAGCTGAAGCCGGAGCTGCTCGGGCTGCCGTTCAAGGTCCGCGATTCGGTGCGCCGCACGCGTGAGGTGCTCGAGCGCGTCGGCGCCGACGTCGTGGTCGGCTTCGGCGGTTACGTCGCGCTGCCGGCCTACCTGGCCGCGCGCGGCCGGACGCCGATCGTGGTGCACGAGGCCAACAAGGCGCCGGGCCTGGCCAACAAGGTGGGCGCGCGGTTCGCCACCCGGGTCGCGGTCGCCGTGGCCGGCACGCCGCTGCCGAAGGCCGAGGTCGTCGGCATCCCGCTGCGCCGCTCCATCACCTCGCTGGACCGCGCCGCGCTGCGCGCCGAGGCCCGCAAGTTCTTCGACCTCGACCCGGACGCCCCGACGCTGCTGGTGTTCGGCGGCTCGCAGGGCGCGGCGTCGATCAACGCCGCCGTCTCCGGCGCCGCCAAGGAGCTGGCCGACGCCGGCATCGGCGTGCTGCACGCGCACGGCCCGAAGAACACCCTTGCGGTGCAAGAGTTCCCGGGCCGCCCGGCGTATGTGCCGGTGCCGTACCTGGAGCGGATGGACCTGGCCTACGCCGCGGCCGACGTCGTGCTGTGCCGCTCGGGCGCGATGACCGCGGCCGAGGTGTCCGCCGTCGGGCTGCCCGCGGTGTTCGTGCCGCTGCCGCACGGCAACGGCGAGCAGGCCGTGAACGCGCAGCCGGCGGTCGACGCCGGGGCCGCGCTGATGGTGACCGACGCCGACCTCTCGCCGGGCAAGATCGCCGAGCTGGTGGTGCCGCTGGTCGTCGACGCCGCCCGGGTCGCGGCGATGAGCTCGGCCGCGGTCGGGCTGGGCCACCGCGAGGCCGACGAGGCGCTCGCCAAGATCGTGCTGGAGGCCGCTGGTGCCTGAATCACCGGAGGAACCGCGGCTGCCGGAAGAGCTGCGCCGCGCGCACCTGATCGGGATCGGCGGGGCCGGGATGTCCGGCATCGCCCGGATCCTGCTGGCCCGCGGCGCGTTTGCGTCGGGGTCGGACGCCAAGGAGTCCCGCGCGCTGCTTTCGCTGCGCGCGCAGGGGGCCGAGCTGTTCGTCGGCCAGCGCGCGGAGAACCTGGACGCGCTGCCCGAGCCGCCGTCGGCCGTCGTGGTGTCGACCGCGATCAAGGAGACCAACCCGGAGCTGGCCGCGGCCCGTGCGCGCGGCATCCCGGTGCTGCACCGCGCGCAGGCGCTGGCCGGGCTGATGGCCGGGCACCGGGTCGCCTGCATCGCCGGCACCCACGGCAAGACCTCGACCACGTCGATGCTCACCGTCGCGCTGCAGCACTGCCGGATGGACCCGTCGTTCGCGATCGGCGGCGACCTCAACGAGTCCGGCGCGAACGCCCACCACGGCGGGGGCGGCATCTTCGTCGCGGAGGCCGACGAGAGCGACGGCTCGTTCCTGACCTACACCCCGTCGGTGGCGGTGGTGACGAACGTCGAGCCGGACCACCTCGACCACCACGGCACCGCCGAGGCGTACGTGCGGGTGTTCACCGAGTTCGTCGCCCGGATCGAGCCGGGCGGCCTGCTGGTCGTCTGCGCCGACGACGAGGGCGCGGCCAAGCTGGGCGACGAGGCCGAGGCGGCCGGCGTGCGTGTGCGCCGCTACGGCCGCGCGGCCACCGGCGCCGGTGACGCCCGGGTGCTCGACTACACCCCGGCGCCCGACGGCGGCGTCGTGCGGATCGCGCTGGACGGCGAAGAGCTGGACGTCCGGGTCGCGGTGCCGGGTGAGCACATGGCGCTGAACGCGATCGCCGCGCTGCTCGCCGGCGTCGAGCTGGGCGCCCCGGTGGCCGGGCTGGCCGAGGGGCTGGCCGCGTTCGGCGGGGTCCGCCGCCGGTTCGAGTTCAAGGGCCGCGCGGGCGACGTCCGGGTCTACGACGACTACGCCCATCACCCGACGGAGGTCGACGCGCAGCTGCGCGCCGTGCGGACCGCCGCGGGGGAGGGCCGGGTGCTGGTGATCTTCCAGCCGCACCTGTACTCCCGCACGCAGACGTTTGCGCGCGAGTTCGCCGAGGCGCTGTCGCTGGCCGACGAGATCGTGGTGCTGGACGTCTACGGCGCGCGTGAAGAGCCCGTGCCCGGGGTCACCGGTGCGCTGATCGCCGACCAGGTGCGCGGTTCCGTGCGCTACGAGCCCGCGTTCGACGTCGCCGCCCGCCTGGTCGCCGACCTGGTGAAGCCGGGCGACCTCGTGGTCACCATGGGCGCGGGCGACGTCACGCAGCTGGGCCCGGAGATCCTGGCCGAGCTGGACCGGCGGACCGCCGGCGCATGAGCCCGACCAGGGAGCACCGCCGGCCGCCCGAGTCCGAGCAGGGCGAGCGGGACCGGGCTGCCCTGGCGCGGGAGCGGCGGGGGCGGCGCTCGGAGGAGGAGCGCCGCCGTACGCGGTCGAGCCGCTCGGCGCGTCCGGCCGCCCCGGCCCCGGCTTCGCCGGCGCGCGCCCGGCCCACCCGGCGCACCGAGATCCGCCGGCGCTGGGTGGCGCTGCTGTCGGTGCTCACCCTCGTCGCGCTGGTGTACTTCCTGTTCTTCAGCTCGTTGCTCGGCGTGAAGAACGTCTCCGTGCAGGGCGCGAAGCAGGTGTCGGCGGACCAGATCCGGGCGATCGCGGCAGTCCCGGCCGACAAGCCGATGCTGCGGGTCGACGTCGACGGGATCCGCGACCGCGTGGCGGCGATGTCCGGCATCGCGACGGTGGACGTGTCGCGCTCGTGGCCCAGCACCGTCGAGATCGCGGTGACCGAGCGGGCGGCGATCGCGTTTTTCGACAGCGGCCCCGGCGGCGACGGCTTCCACCTCGTCGACGGGGGCGGCGTGGTGTTCAAGACGGTCAAGACCCGGCCGCCGGGCCTGCCCGAGCTGAAGCTGCCCAAGGTCTCCGCCGACGACCCGGTGACCCGCGCGGTGACGGCGGTGCTCGGGGTGATCCCGCAGGCCATGCTCAAACAGGTCACCACGGCCACGGCGCAGACGCCGGCCAGCGTCGAGTTCACCCTGGCCGGCGGCCAGACGGTCCGCTGGGGCGACGCCGGGAAGGCCGACCGCAAGGCCGAGGTCCTGGCCGCCCTGCTCACCCAGCCGGGCAAGGTCTACGACGTCTCGGCGCCGGAGCTGCCGACCATCAGCTCCTGAGTTTTTCCACTGGCACCCCGTTCTCCGTATAGCGTACGGTGTTCTTGTCCGTACGTCATACGAGAAAGGGGACCGCATGACGATCCTGGTAACGGGTGCGACCGGCAACGTCGGGCGGCTGGTAGTGGACGAGCTGGTGGAGCGGGGCGTCGCGGTGCGCGCGCTGACCGTCGACCCGGAGCGGGCGGCGCTGCCCGAAGGGGTCGAGGTGGTGGTCGGGTCGCTGGCGCGGCCGTCGACGCTGCCGGTGGCGTTGAAGGGGGTCGAGGCGGTTTACCTCGCGCCCATGGCCCGCACGGTCACCCGGTTCTGCGAGCTGGCCGCCGAAGCGGGGGTCCGGCGGGTGGTCGCGCTGTCCGGCAGCAGTGTCGGCCAGGAGCACGAGGGGTCGAGCGGGCACGGGTTCGAGGCCGTCGAGCGGGCGGTGGCGGCCGCGGACTTCGACTGGACCTTCCTGCGGCCCGGCATGTTCATGAACAACACGCTCGGCTGGGCGGGCTCCGTCCGCGAGGCCGGGGTGGTGCGGACGGCGTTCGGCGACGCGACCCAGACGCCGATCGATCTCCGCGACATCGCCGCCGTCGCCGCGCATGTCCTTGTCACACCTGGACATTCCGGTGCCACGTATGTCCTCAGTGGACCGCAATCGGTCACGCAGCGGGAGATGGCCGCGGCGATCGGGGCGGCGCTGGGCCGGGAGGTGCCGTTCGTGGAGCTGACCCGCGACGAGCAGCACGCCGAGTGGGTGGCCCAGGGGTTCCCCGATCAGGTCGCCGACTGGCTGCTGGACGGGTTCGCCGGCTCGCTCGAACACCGGCAGGCGCCGACCGGGGTCGTCGACGAGCTGCTGGGCCGCCCCGGGATCACCTACGCCGAGTGGGCGGTGGCGAACGCCACGGCGTTCGGCGGCTGATCCACTTCGGACAATGCGAAGGCCCTCTCGTCCGTCGGGCGAGAGGGCCTTCGTGGTGGAACGTCAGGCGAGCGCCGCGTCCAGGGTGATCGTGGTGCCGGACAGGGCCTTCGACACCGGGCAGGTCTTCTCGGCGGTGGAGGCCAGCTCCGCGAACTGCTCCGCCGTCACGCCGTCCAGCTTGGCGCGCAGGGTGATCGCGATGCCGCTGATCTCGAAGCCGCCGCCCTGGGCCGGGCCGAGCGTGACCTCGGCGGACACGTCGATGGACTCCGCCTCCAGCTTCTGCGACTCCAGCACACCGGAGAGGTTCATCGCGAGGCACGAGGAGTGCGCGGCGGCGATCAGCTCTTCCGGGCTGGTCTGGCCGTCCGGGCTGCCGGCGCGGGTCGGGAAGGACACGTTGAACGTGCCCGCGTTGGACGAGTCGAGCGTGACCTCGCCCTTGCCCTTCTGCAGTCCGCCGGTCCAGTGGGTGGTCGCGTCGCGGCTGGGCATGGTGCCTCCTCGTGGGTTCGTCCGTAAGGTCTGCAATAAAACGTAGCGCGCAACTACATTGCGCGCAAGTTATCTCGGGAAAACTGTCGTACCCGTGCGGCAGACTGCTCGCATGACCGAAACGACCGGCGCACCCGCCCACTCCGAACGGCCCGGCCCACCTGCTCGTCCAGAGCCACCTACTCGTCCAGACCCGCCTGCGCGCCCGGATCCGCCTACCCGGCCTGATCCGCCTGCGCGCCCGGATCCGCCCACCCCGCCGACTCGTCCAGACCCGCCTACCCGGCCCGACCCGCCTACGCGGCCTGACCCGCCCATGGCCGGCGACGAGCGCGCGCAGCTCACCGGCTTCCTGGACTTCCTGCGCGCCAGC
Source organism: Amycolatopsis sp. (assembly GCA_036502365.1). GTDB lineage: Bacteria > Actinomycetota > Actinomycetes > Mycobacteriales > Pseudonocardiaceae > Amycolatopsis. The sequence continues at coordinate 2,519 of DASXYS010000187.1, read as the reverse complement.
GTGGTCTGGAAATGCTCCGGCCTCACCGACGAGCAGGCCCGCCGCTCGCTGCTGCCGAGCGAGCTGACCACCATCGCCGGGCTGCTCGGCCATCTCGCCCTGGTGGAGAACTACTGGTTCCGCGTGGTGCTCGACGGTCAGCCCGACGAATGGGCCGACGCGCTCAAGCTCGACCCCGACGCCGAGTTCCGCGTCGCCCACCGCACCCCGATCGAGCGGCTGATCGCGGATTACCAGGCGGAAACGGCGCTGAGTCGTGAGGTCGTGGCCGCGCGGGCGTTCGACGACACGGTGGTGTTCAAGGAGCGGGAGCCGCTCACCGTCCGCTGGGTCGTGGCGCACATGATCGAGGAGACCGGGCGGCACCTCGGCCACCTCGACCTGCTGCGCGAGCTGACCGACGGGCTCACCGGGGAGTGAGCCGCTCCGGCGGCCGGGGGAAGAAGCCGCTCGTCCGCTCGGCGTAACGGTCGTAGCCGGGCCAGGTGTGCCGCATTCCCTTCTCCAGTATGGGTTTCCCGGTGCCGCGGGCCGGCGTGAAGGTCGTCACGAAGGGGGAGAGCCGGGCCGGCCTTGAAGCGGCGCAGCTGGTCGTCGCCGATCGTTTCGAAGGCGAAGCCGATCAGCCAGACGGCCGCGCCGTCCCCGGCGCGCTCCGCCGTCCGCGCGTACCGCGGGTCCTCGGGCTTGCCGTGGCCGCGCGGGTGCAGGTGGACGGTGAACCGCACGCCCCACACCACGGTCAGCGATGATGCCGGTGCGAGAACCGCTCACGAGCTTTTTCGGCCGCGGACGCTGCTCCGACGGGGCCCCTGCTCTTGCGCCCGCGTTCGTGTTGTGGCAAAACACCTTTGCCGCACACGGCGTGGCTACTGGATTCGAGCCAGCCCGGTGCCTACCGTCCTGCTCTAACGCCGGTGGTTGACATAACTCTGATTCTCGAGTTGAGGGTGAGGGTTACGGCTCCGGCGGGCAGCACGAGCACATCACGATCAGGAAGGCGGACCCGATGACGCCCCCGCACAACTACCTTGCGGTGATCAAGGTCGTCGGCATCGGCGGCGGCGGCGTGAACGCCGTGAACCGGATGATCGAGGTCGGCCTCAAGGGTGTCGAGTTCATCGCGGTGAACACCGACGCCCAGGCACTGCTCATGTCCGACGCCGATGTCAAGCTCGACATCGGCCGCGAACTCACCCGTGGCCTCGGCGCCGGCGCCGCGCCCGAAGTGGGCCAGAAGGCCGCGGAGGATCACCGCGAAGAGATCGAAGAGGTCATCAAGGGCGCCGACATGGTGTTCGTGACGGCCGGCGAGGGTGGTGGCACCGGAACCGGCGGCGCCCCCGTGGTCGCGCAGATCGCCCGCAAGCTGGGCGCGCTGACCATAGGCGTCGTCACCCGCCCGTTCACCTTCGAGGGCAAGCGTCGCGGCAAGCAGGCCGAGGACGGCATCCAGCAGCTGCGCAACGAGTGCGACACGCTGATCGTGATCCCGAACGACCGGCTGCTGCAGCTCGGCGACATCGGGGTGTCCCTGATGGACGCGTTCCGCTCGGCCGACGAGGTGCTGCTCTCCGGTGTCCAGGGCATCACCGACCTGATCACCACGCCGGGCCTGATCAACCTGGACTTCGCCGACGTGAAGAGCGTGATGTCCGGCGCGGGCTCCGCGCTGATGGGCATCGGCTCGGCGCGCGGCGAGGGCCGCGCCATCCAGGCGGCGGAGAAGGCGATCAACTCGCCGCTGCTGGAGGCGTCCATGGACGGCGCCCACGGCGCGCTGCTGTCCATCGCGGGCGGCTCCGACCTCGGCCTGTTCGAGATCAACGAGGCAGCCCAGCTGGTGTCCAACTCGGCCGCGGTCGACGCGAACATCATCTTCGGCGCGGTCATCGACGACGCCCTCGGCGACGAGGTCCGGGTGACGGTCATCGCGGCCGGCCTGGACGAGAACCGGACCAGCCGGGGCGCGGCCGCCAGCGCCGCCGACTCCGGCGGTTCCTACGGCGGCAGCGCCGCGGCAACCTCCAGCAGCTTCGCGCCGCCCGTGGAGGCTGCGCCCGCGCCGCGTCCCGTCCCGGTCATCCCCGACCCCGCGCCGGCTCCGCCCGAGGCCGTCCACGAGACCTTCCCGGCCGCTGCGGCCGTCGCCGACACCAGCGCCATGGCGTCCGCTGGCTCTATTCTCAGTGCCCCGGTAGCGGATGTGGTGGCCGTGCCGGAGCCGGCCGAGGACGTTCCGGCCGTTCACGAGGCGCCGAGCCCGGAACCGCCCCGCCCGGAGCGGGCCGCCGTGGCCGCGGAGGCAGTTGACTCCTACCGCCCCGCGCATACCGAGCCGAAGACCTTCGACGTCGCCAGCACGCGCCGCCGCCCCGTCGTCTTCGAGGAAGACGACGACCTGGATGTCCCCGACTTCCTCAAGTGAGCGACCCCGGCCGGCGGGAGGAACTCGCCCAGCGGCTGGCTGACGTCCGGCGCCGCATGGCCAAAGCCTGCGCGGCGGCCGGGAGGGACGT
>DASXYS010000186.1:0-19454 GCA_036502365.1 Amycolatopsis sp. | reverse complement strand
GGTGCTCACCCGTACTCCTCTTCCTCCGCCAGGGTGCGGTCCTGATCGGCGGCGGCCGAGGCCTCCGCCATGGTGCCGCCCGTCCAGCGGACGTGCAGTTCGGCCAGTGCCTCCAGCTGTTCGAACTGCACCGTGGACTCCCGGTACAGCTCCAGCAGCGCGAGGAACCTCGCCACGATCTCGACCGTGTGCTCGCAGTCTTCGACCAGTTCCTTGAACGTCGCCTGTCCGGCGGCGGCCAGCTTGACCCGCAGCAGCGCCGCGTGTTCGCGCACGGACACGCGGCCCATGTGCAGGTGGGCAAGCGAAACCGTCGGCGGCGGCTTGGGCCGGAAGACGGCCACGGCGATCTCCGCGAACTTCTCCGGCGTCACGCCCAGCATCACCTCGGGCAGCAGCCCGACGTACCGCTCCTCCAGCGCCACCGAGCGCGGGTAGCGCCGCAGCGCGCCCTGCTCGAGTTCGCCGAACAACGCCGCCACCTGCTTGTACGCGCGGTATTGCAGCACGCGCGCGAACAGCAGGTCCCGCGCCTCCAGCAGCGCCAGGTCGTCCTCGCTCTCCACCTCCGCCGCCGGCAGCAGCCGCGCGGCCTTGAGATCGAGCAGGGTCGCGGCGATGACCAGGAACTCCGTGGTCTCGTCGAGGTTCCAGTCCGCCCCGAGCGCGCGCGTGTAGGCGATGAAGTCGTCGGTGACGCGGTGCAGCGCGACCTCGGTGACGTCCAGCTGGTGCTGCGAGATCAGCTGCAGCAGCAGGTCGAACGGGCCCTCGAAGTTGGCCAGGTGGACCTTGAACTTCGACGTGCTCAGTTCCTCGGCGATGCCTTCGGGGATGGTCCCGCCGTGCACGGTCTCGTGCTGGATCGGCGTGTCCGCCGCCGAATCCTCCGGGGCAGCCGGGCCCGGCTCCGGCTGCTGGGCCGATGCCGGTTCGTCCATCAGCCCTCGGTTTCGCCTTCGTCGTCCTCGCCCGCGCGCAATCGACGGACCAGCACCGACTCCTCGCCGTGCAGGTCGAAGTCCGCGAGCAGCACCGCGACGGCCTCACGCACCAGCCGGCCGCGGTCGACGATCAGGCTGTGCTTGGCCCGCAGGTTCAGCCGGGTCTGCTCCATCGCGAGCAGCTCGTCGCCCGACACGTACACGGTGATCTTCGCGTCGTGCTTCGTGCGGCCCGAACCGCTGCGCGCCGCAGCGCGGGACAGCTGCCCGGATTCCGGGTCCGGCTCGGGGAGCGGCTCCGACGGGGCGGGAACGGACGGCCGGTCGAGCGCCGGGGTCGACGGACTGGAGGTGAGGCGGAAGAGCTCCGACGCTCCGGGCAGGGAAGCGCGCCTGCTCACCGAGCGATCACCTCGCGGGCCAGCGCGCGATAAGCGGCCGCGCCGGCGGACTTGGGTGCCCAGGTCGTGATCGGCTCACCCGCGACCGTCGTCTCGGGGAACCGCACCGTGCGGTTGATCACCGTGTCGAACACGGTGTCGCCGAATGCCTCCACCACGCGAGCCATGACCTCCTTCGAATGCAGGGTTCTCGGGTCGTACATGGTGGCGAGAATCCCGACTATGTCCAGTTTGGGGTTGAGCCGTTCCTGCACCTTCTCGATCGTGTCGATCAGGAGCGCAACGCCTCGCAGACTGAAGAACTCGCATTCCAGCGGGATGACCACACCGTCCGCGGCGGTCAGTGCGTTCACGGTCAGCAGGCCGAGCGAGGGCTGGCAGTCGACAAGAACATAGTCGTAGTCGTTCATCACCGGACGAAGGACCCGTAACAACGTGTGCTCGCGCCCTACCTCTGCGACGAGCTGGACCTCCGCGGCGGACAGGTCGATGTTGCTCGGCAGCAGGTCAACGCCGTCGACGCGGGTTTTGCGGAGCACGTCCTCGACGTTGACCGAGCGCTCCATGATGACGTTGTAGACGGTCTGGTCGAGTTCGTGCGGCTGGATGCCGAGGCCGACCGACAGGGCGCCCTGCGGGTCGAAGTCCACGAGCAGCACCCGGCGGCCGCACTCGGCGAGCGCCGCGCCCAGGTTGATGGTCGACGTGGTCTTGCCGACGCCGCCCTTCTGGTTGCACATCGCGAGGACCTTGGCCGGCCCGTGCCGCTCCAGCGGCTCCGGCTCGGGGATCTCGCGCAACGGCCGCCCGGTGGGCCCGATCCCGCTCTCCTCGCGCTCCCTGGCCCGAGCCCGCGCTCTCTCCACGCGGCTCAGCGGCCGGGACGGCTCGTCGCCGTCGTGCTCGGCCGGAGTCGCGATGGTCGCCTGGCTGAGGCTCGCCGCGGCCGACCCGGCGGACGCGGCCGGCCTGGCCGGCTGGTTCGGCTGGTTCGGTGTCGACATGGCGGGAAAGCTCCTTGTCTCGGCAAAGTCCACGGCAGCCTATGCGCGGAGCCGGAGCCCCGGCAAAGCGCCGCGCCGGGGCAGCCGCGCGAAGTCACCACAGCTAGTTAATGCCCTACGCCGCCGTTCAGCCCAGTGCACGGGGGTGCGCGGTCGCGTAGACCTCGCGCAGTGTATTGACCGTGACGAGCGTGTACACCTGCGTTGTGGTGACCGAGGCGTGGCCCAGAAGTTCTTGGACGACACGGACATCCGCGCCGCCTTCGAGCAGATGCGTGGCGAAGGAGTGGCGCAGCGTGTGCGGCGAGACGCCCGCGGTGATGCCCGCGCGCTCGGCGGTGTCCTTGAGCACCTGCCACGCGCTCTGCCGGGAAAGCCGGCTGCCGCGCGCGTTGAGGAAGATCGCGGACGTGCCACGCCCGTGCGCCGCGAGCACCGGCCGGGCGCGCACGAGGTAGGCGTGCAGCGCCTCGACGGCGGGGCGGCCGATCGGTACCAGCCGCTGTTTGCCGCCCTTGCCGTCGAGCAGCACGGTGCGGTCGCCGTCGTCCACGTCGTCCACGTCGAGCCCGACGGCCTCGGAGATCCGGGCCCCGGTGGAGTAGAGCAGTTCCAGCAGCGCCCGGTCGCGCAGCGCGCGCTCGCCCTCGGGCGGCGGGGTTTCGAGCAGCTTGAGCACGTCGGCCACCGGCAGCGCCTTGGGCAGCCGCTTCGCCGGCGCGGGCGGGCGGACCTCGCGCGCCGGGTCGTGCTCGGTGATGCCGTCGGCGTGGGCGAACTTGTGCAGCCCGCGCACCGCGACCAGTGCCCGCGCGGAGGAGGACGCGGCGAGCGGCCGGTGCTCGGCGTCGCCCTCGCGCAGGCCCGCGCCGAACGCCGTGACGTGCGCGGAAGTGATGTCCGGGAACCGGGTGACGCCGGCCGCGGCGAGGTGCGCGGCGTACCGGCGCAGGTCGCGGGCGTAGCTGTCCAGGGTGTTGCGGGCGGTGCCGCGCTCGACGGCGAGGTGGTCCAGGTATGCGGCGATCACCTCGTCCACCCCGGTCCTGCCCGCGCCCGTCACCCGCGACACTCTATGCCGCATCCCCGCCCGACGCCGCCTCCGCCGCTCGTGCAGCGGATGACGCTTTCGCCTCGCTCAGCGCGGGCGAAGCGTCATCCGCTGCGTCCAGGTCAGCCCTCGGCGCGGCGGCGGGCGAACCGGGTCGGCCGGTCGGGCCACGGCGCGTCGGCCGGGCGGGTCTGCGCGGCGCCGGTGACCACGGCGTGCGCGGCGAGCACGCCGGAAACGGTCGCGCCGTTCACCAGCTCGCCGGACAGCGCCATCGCGACGGCGTCGGCCAGCGGGAACTTCGCCACCACGAGGTCGGCTTCCTCCTCGCCGAGCATCTCACGGTCCACATCGGACACGTCGCGGGCGAGGAACACCCGGACCACCTCGTCGGTGAACCCGGGCGACGCGGCGACGTCGACCAGCGTCGACCAGTCCCCGGCGGCCAGCCCGGCTTCCTCGACCAGCTCGCGCTTAGCGGCCTCGACGGGCTCCTCCCCCGCGTGGTCGATCAGCCCGGCGGGCAGCTCCCACAGCCGGTGCCCGAGCGGGTGCCGGTACTGGTGGACCATCGTGACCGCGCCCTCGGCGTCGAGCGCGAGGATCGCGACGGCGCCGAGATGCTCCACGACCTCCCGGGTCGCGGTCTCGCCGCCCGGCATCACCACCTCGTCGACCCGCAGGCCGACGACCCGTCCGATGTGGACGACGCGGCTGCCCGCGACGGTGAACTCGTGTGTGCCCGGCTCGGTCACCGGGCCGCCACGGGCGCCTCGGCCAGCTCGACCGGCAGCCGCTCGGCGACCTTGCGGTCCACCACGGCCTTGACGAACGCACTGAACAGCGGGTGCGGCCGGGTCGGGCGGCTCTTCAGCTCGGGGTGCGCCTGGGTGCCGACGAAAAACGGGTGCACGTCGGCGGGCAGCTCCACGAACTCCACCAGCCGGTCGTCCGGCGAGGTGCCGGAGAAAACCAGGCCCGCGTCGGAAAGCTGCTTGCGGTAGGCGTTGTTGACCTCGTAGCGGTGCCGGTGGCGCTCAGACACTTCGGTGCTGCCGTACGCCTTCGCGACCTGCGAGCCCGCCTTGAGCTTCGCCGGGTACGCGCCGAGCCGCATGGTGCCGCCCATGTCCCGCTCGCCCGCGACCACGTCGCGCTGGTCGGCCATCGTGGAGATGACCGGGTGCCGGGTGTTCTCGTCGAACTCCGCCGAGTTGGCGTCCTCGACGCCGGCCAGGTGCCGCGCCCCCTCGATCACCATGCACTGGAGGCCGAGGCACAGGCCCAGCAGCGGAACGCCGCGGGTGCGCGCGTACTCGATCGCGCCGACCTTGCCCTCGATGCCGCGGATGCCGAACCCGCCCGGGATCAGCACACCGTCCACATCGGACAGAACCGAGGCGGCGCCGGACGCGGTCTGCGCGTCGTCGGAGGCCACCCAGACGATCTCGACCTTGGCGCGGTGGGCGAATCCGCCCGCGCGCAGCGCCTCGGTGACCGACAGGTACGCGTCCGGCAGATCGATGTACTTGCCGACCACGGCCACGCGCACGGTCTCGCTCGGGTTGTGCACCCGGTCGAGCAGGTCGCCCCACACCGTCCAGTCGACGTCGCGGAACGGCAGGCCGAGGCGGCGCACCACGTAGGCGTCGAGCGCCTCGCTGTGCAGCACCTTCGGGATGTCGTAGATCGACCGCGCGTCGGGGCAGGCGATGACCGCCTCCGACTCGACGTCGCACATCAGGCCGATCTTGCGCTTGAGGTCCTCGGGGATCTCCCGGTCGGCGCGGCAGACCAGCGCGTCTGGCTGGATGCCGATGTTGCGCAGCGCCGCCACCGAGTGCTGGGTCGGCTTGGTCTTGAGCTCGCCCGACGGCGCGAGGTAGGGCACCAGCGACACGTGCAGGAAGAAGCAGTGGTCGCGCCCGACGTCGTGGCGCACCTGGCGGATGGCCTCGAGGAACGGCAGCGACTCGATGTCGCCCACCGTGCCGCCGACCTCGGTGATCACGACGTCCGGGGCGCTGCCCGCCTCGTCCGGCACCGCGGCGGCGGTGATCCGCGCCTTGATCTCGTCGGTGATGTGCGGGATCACCTGCACGGTGTCGCCGAGGTACTCGCCCCGCCGCTCCTTGGCGATCACCTCGGAGTAGACCTGGCCGGTCGTGACGTTGGCCTTGCCGTCGAGGTCGCGGTCGAGGAAGCGCTCGTAGTGCCCGATGTCGAGGTCGGTCTCGGCCCCGTCGTCGGTGACGAACACCTCACCGTGCTGGAACGGGTTCATCGTCCCGGGGTCGACATTGAGGTACGGATCAAGCTTCTGCATCGTGACCCGGAGCCCACGTGCGGTAAGGAGTTGTCCCAGGCTGGACGCCGTCAGACCCTTACCCAGAGAGGAGGCAACGCCTCCGGTGACAAAGACAAATTTGGTAGCCCGCGACTGAAGTCCCACGGGCCGCCAGCATATCCCACTTACGGCGAACCGCTCACCGACGGGCACACCCGGGCGTTTCGCGGCGGGGAAGGAGCACGGCCGGATACCGGGTGGACGGGCGGCGCTAGGCTTCGGCGCGTGACGAATGCGCACGAAGACCACTGGATCGCGCCGGTCGCGACGGCTCCCCTGGACGCCGGAGTGCGCGTCCCCGGCTCGAAGTCGATCACTAACCGCGCCTACGTGCTCGCCGCGCTCGCCGGCGCCCCGACCCGGGTGCGCGTGCCGCTCGACTCGCGGGACACCCGGCTGATGCTCGGCGCGCTCACCACGCTCGGCGGCCGCTCCGAGGCGACCACCGACGGGTTCCTCGTGCACCCGCTGTCGGGCAGCCGCGCCGAACCGGCGACGGTCGCCCTCGGCAACGCGGGCACGGTCGCGCGCTTCACGCCCGCGCTGGCGACGCTGGGCCAGGCGCCGGTGCTGTTCGACGGCGACGAGGCGATCCGCCGCCGCCCCATCGGCCCGCTGCTGACCGCGCTGCGCCGCCTCGGCGCCCGGATCGACGACGACGGCCGCGGCGCGCCGCCGTTCACCGTCCAGGGCGACGCCGGGCTGCGCGGCGGCAAGGTGGACCTCGACTCCTCGGCGTCGAGCCAGTTCCTGTCCGCGCTGCTGCTGGCCGGGCCGTCTTTCGACCAGGGCGTGACCGTGCGGCTGGTGGGCGACGCGCCGCCCAGCGAGCCGCACATCGCGATGACGCTGGACATGCTGCGCCGCTTCGGCGCCACCGTGGCGCGCGAGGGCGCGGAGTTCCATGTCGCGCCGACGAAGCTCTCCTGCCCCGAGTACGTGGTGGAGCCGGACCTCTCGACGGCCGCGCCGTTCCTGGCCGCCGCCGTCGCCGCGGGCGGCACCGTGCGCGTGAAGGGCTGGCCGAAGCACACGACACAGCCGGGCGACTGGCTGCGGACGCTGCTGCCGGCGCTGGGCGCTTCGGTGGAGCTGGACGACTCGGGCCTGACCGTCACCGGGGGCTCGTCGATCCCGGGCGTCGAGCTGGACCTGCACGAGGTCGGCGAGCTGACCCCGGTGGTCGCCGCGCTGCTGTGCTTCGCCGACGGGCCGTCGGTGATCACCGGCGTCGCCCACCTTCGCGGCCACGAGACCGACCGGATCACCGCACTGGCGACGGAGCTTTCCGCGCTGGGCGCCGAGGTCGCCGAAACCGACGACGGCCTGCGCATCACCCCGGCGCCGCTGCACGGCGGCGTCTTCCACACCTACCAGGACCACCGCCTGGTCATGGCGGCCGCCGTGCTGGGGCTGCGCGTGGACGGCGTCCGCGTGGAGAACCCGGCCACGGTGGGCAAGACGTTCCCGGAATTCGTCGAGACCTGGACCTCGATGCTCGGCTGAGGAGCCTCAGCCGGCCGGGCGCTCGCCGTCGGCGTCACCGGCGTCGTCGCCGAACAGCTCGCGCAACGTGACCTCGCGGTTCACCCGCACGTGTTCGGCGGCGTACTCGCGGGCGCGGGCCTCGTCGCCGGACGCGATGGCGTCCACCAGGCGGTGGTGCTCGTCGAGCAGATCGGTCCAGTGCTCGTTCTGGCTGGTCAGCCAGCGGAGCCGGCCTTCGAGCGGCTGCAGCATCGAGGTGAGCAGGCTGTTGCCGGCGATGGCCACGATCTCGTCGTGGAACCGGCTGTTCAGCACCGGGATCCGGGCGGCCTCGCCACGGCTGGTGGCACGGGCGGCGTCGGACAGCAGCCGCTCCAGCCGGCGGAGCTCGGGTTTGCCCGCGCGCGCCGCGGCCAGTCCCGCGGCCAGGCTCTCCAGCGCCTCGCGGACGTCGAACAGCTCCTCGACGTCGGCCCGGGCCAGCTGGCGGACGACGACCCGGCGCGGCGACTGCACCACCACGAAACCCTCGGCCTCCAGGCTGCGGATCGCCTCGCGGACCGGCACCCGCGAAACGCCGAGCCCCTCGGCCAGCTCGCGCTCGACCAGCCGGTCGCCCGGCTTGAGCCGCCCGGTGAGGATCCGTTCGCGCAGCTCGTCACGCACGCGCTGCCGGGTCGCCGCGAGCGGCTGCCGCTCCGGGACTGTGGCCACTGATCGCTCCCCTCAACACCGCCGTAACCCGCCGTAACACGAGTTTATCGGCTGGAGGGTTGACCCAGGCGGACCTCGGGGTGATATTTGGGATACCAATTTTTGGGATACCAAAACTACCCGGCACGTCGACCGGAGGCCCGCATGACCGCCGCCCCGCTCACCGGAACCCAGCAGGACGCCACCCCGCCACCCGACCCCGGGCTGTGGAACGAGGACCTCGCACCGGCCACGGACCGCCGCTGGAAGGTCTACGACATCTTCGCGCTGTGGATGTCCGATGTGCACAACCTCGGCAACTACACCTTCGCCGCCGGGCTGTTCGTGCTCGGGCTTTCGGCCTGGCAGGTGTTCACCGCGCTGCTGTTCGGCTTCGTGCTGATCTACGTCGGCATGAACCTGATGGGCCGCATCGGCCAGCGCACCGGAGTGCCGTTCCCGGTGGTCGCCCGGATCAGCTTCGGCACGTTCGGCGCAAACCTGCCGGCGCTCATCCGCGCGATCATCGCCATCTTCTGGTACGGCATCCAGACCTACCTCGCCAGCGTCGCCATCACGCTGCTCGCGCTGGCCGTCGACCCCGGGCTGAAACCGTTGACCGAGCACGGTTTCCTCGGCCTGCACGCACTCGGCTGGATCTGCTTCGTCGCGCTCTGGGCGGCGCAGGCGCTCATCCTCACCCGGGGCATGGAGGCGGTGCGCAAGTTCCAGGACTGGTGCGGACCGCTGATCTGGGTGGTGATGATCGCGCTCGCCGTGTGGATCCTGGCCGCCGGGCACTGGCAGATCTCCTTCACCAGCAGCCCGAAACGGCTTTCCGGCGGGGAGCAGGTGCGCCAGTGGTTCGGCGCGGCCGGGCTGATCCTCGCCACCTACGGCACCCTGATGCTGAACTTCTGCGACTTCTCCCGCTTCGCGCCGGACCAGAAAACGGTGCGGCGCGGCAACTTCTGGGGCCTGCCGATCAACTCGACGGCGTTCGCATTGCTGTCGGTGATCGTCACCGCGGGCAGCCTGCAGGTGTTCGGCGAGGCGATCACCGACCCCGCCGAATTGCTCGCCCGGGTGCACAACACCCCCGTGCTCGTCGTCGGCGCGCTCACCTTCGCGATCGCCACGATGGGCGTGAACATCGTGGCGAACTTCGTCTCCCCCGCCTACGACCTGGCGAACATCTGGCCGAAGCGGATCTCGTTCACCGTCGGCGGGATGATCAGCGCCGTCGCCGCGCTGTGCGTGCTGCCGTGGAAGCTCTACTCCTCGCCGGCGGTGGTCAACTACTTCCTCGGCGGCCTCGGCGCGTTCCTCGGGCCGCTGTTCGGGATCATGATCGTGGACTACTACCTGATCCGGCGCGGCCAGGTCGACGTCGCGAAGCTGTTCGTGAAGGGCGGGCCCTACCACTACCGGCACGGCGTGAACCCGCGCGCGATCGCAACGTTCCTGCCCACCGCGGCACTCTCGGCGGTGATCGCGCTCGTGCCGTTCTTCGCGCCGGCCTCGCCGTACTCGTGGTTCATCGGCACGGCGTCGTCGGGACTGCTCTACTGGGCCGTCGCGCGGAAGCAGCGGGCGGCGGCGGCCTGATGCGCATCCTCGTCACCAACTGCAACACCACCGAGGCGATGACCAAGGAGATCGAGGCCGGGGCGCGCGCCGCCGCGAGCCCCGGCACCGAGATCCTGGCACGCACCCCCGGCTGGGGCCCGGAGTCGGCGGAGGGCTGGCTCGACAGCTTCCTCTCCGCCGCCGCGGTGCTCGACCTGCTGCGCGGCCTGGAAGAACCGTTCGACGCCGTGGTGCTGGCCGGCTTCGGCGAACACGGCCGCGAGGGCGCGCGGGAGCTGCTCGACGTGCCGGTCGTCGATATCACCGAGGCCGCCGCGCACCTGGCCTGCCTGCTCGGGCGCCGCTACGGCGTGGTGACCACGCTGGACCGCACGTGCGGGCTGATCGAGGACAGCCTGCACGCGGCGGGCGTCGCGCAGAACTGCGTCGCCGTTGTCGGCGCCGGGCTGGGTGTGCTGGAGCTGAATGACGAGCGCCGCACCGAATCCGCGCTGCTCACCGCCGCCCGCCGCGTCCGCGACGCCGGGGCCGAGGTGCTGGTGCTCGGCTGCGCCGGCATGACCGGCCTGGACCGCCGGATCTCCACGATGCTGGACATCCCGGTGGTCGACGGGGTCGCCGCGGCCGTGCGGCTCGCGGAGTCGCTCGTGGCGCTGAAGCTGACGACCAGCCGTGCGGGCTCGTACGCGCGGCCGTTGGAGAAGAAGCGCACGTGGCCGCGCGGCTAAGCCACCTTCGCCGCCGCCGCGCGTAAGGGCGGACGCCCGGTCAGCACCTTGCTGCACGGGAGGCGCCGCATGACCTCGACGATCAAGAGGGTCAGCGCCACCGTGGCCGGGAAGACCACGATGGTCGTCCACGGTGCGCCCGCCCGGTCGCCGACCAGTGCGATCAGCGGGCTGAGCAGGGCCAGCGCCAGCGGGTGCGAAAGGAAGATGGCGAACGACCGGTCCACCGCCCACGAGACCAGCCGGGAGCCGCGGCGGCGGCCTTCGCTCCAGCGCGCGCCTGCCAGGTAGATGGCCGCGATGGCCGCCACGAACCACGGGATCAGGTACAGCCGGAACGCGTCGCTCGCCAGCTCCGGCCACAGTCCGTTGTGGACATTCCAGAAATAACCGGCCTCGGCGATCGCCAGCGAAACCACCAGCCCGCCGACCACCAGCCAGCGGTGGCGGAGCAGCCAGCTGTGCACGGCCTTCAGGTGCACCCCCGCGACGGCGCCCAGCACCGAATAGAACTGGTACGGCAGCAGCGTCGTGTAGAACCGCGTGACCGTGGTGTAGTCGACGCTGGCGGGCGGGTGGCTCAGGAACGCCGTGACCGCGATCTGGATCGCGCCGGAGACGGCCAGCACCATCCACGGCCGGCGCCGGATCAGTCCGACCAGCTTCATCAGCAGCGGGAACAGCAGGTACACCTGCAGGGTCACGAGCAGAAAGTACAGGTGGTACCAGGCGGTCCCGGTGGCGATCTCGATCACCAGCGCCCGCAGCTGCGCGCCGATCGAGGCCGCCGGCTGGTCGGCCGTGGCCAGCGAGTACGCCCAGTAGACCACCGACCAGAGCACGTACGGCACGGCGACCAGCGGCACCCGGCGGCGCCAGAACTTCCCCGCCGCCATCGGGCGGTCCCGGTATTGGAAGACCAGCACGAAGGTGCTCAGCGCGAAGAACGCCTGCCGGGTGAAGTGCAGCAGCCCCTCGATCGCGTCCGAATGCACGTCCTGCGGGAACGTGGTGGCGCCCAGCACGTGCATGAAGATCACGAACGCGAACGTGATGACCCGGAACAGGTCCAACTGGTACAAGTAGGACGGCCGGGCCGAAGCGCGCGCTGCCGGGCGGGCGATCTGGGTGGTGCTCATGGTTCGGGCACGCTCCTGGGTCGGAAATGGTCTCGGCGCCAGCCTCGCCACCCCGGCTGTGAATGGACTGTGCCGTCCCTGAGAGTGGGCTGTTCCGTCGGCCCCCACGATGTCATTCCCCCCACGCCGGCCGCAGACCGGAGTCCGGGTTCGGCGGCCCAGGTCACAGTCGGCGGATTGACACCGGCCGCGGCGCGCAGCAGAATTCCGGGCGCCACAACCGCACCGCCGCCCGGTAGCCAGTGGGGAATCTTCGGCATCCCCACGACTCGAAAGGCGTTCGAGAAGTGCGAAGGTTATTGCGCGGGCTCGCCCCGACCATTCTCACCGCCCTGCTCGCGGTCGTCCCGCCGAGCGCGGCGGCCGCCGCCCCCGGAGTGCCGCACACCGTGGTGACGGACGGAAAGAACCTCGCCGCCGTCCGCGCGGCGCTCGACCACGGCAAGGCGACGCCGGCCCAGGAGGCCGCGCTGAAGACCGTGCTGGCCAAAGCGGACGAAGCGCTCACCACCGGGCCGTGGTCGGTGATGGAAAAGCCCACCACCCCGCCGAGCGGCGACAAGCACGACTACCAGAGCCAGGCTCCGTACCAGTGGGCCAGCCAGCCGAAGACCCCGGACAATCCGCAGGGCTGCCCGTACGTCAACCGCGACGGCCAGCGCAACCCCGAGGCCGACGCGATCACCGACCACACCTACCGGATGGTGGCGTGGGACGCGATCTACTACCTCAGCACCGCCTGGTACTACACCGGCGACACGAAGTACGCGCAGCGCGCCGCCCTCGACATCCGCACCTGGTTCCTCGACCCGGCCACGCGGATGAATCCGAACATGACGTACGCGCAGATCGTGCCGTGCAAGAACACCATCTCCGGCACCGGCATCATCGACTCGACCCAGTCGTTCACCCAGGTGCTCGACGCGTTCGCACTGCTCGACAGCGGCGCGCCGGGCTGGACCGGCCAGGACCGCTCGGGCGTCCGCTCGTGGCTCACCCAGTACCTGGGCTGGATGCAGACCAGCCCGCAGGCGAAGCTCGAACTGGCGGCCACGAACAACCACGGCACGTTCCTCGACCTGCAGAACGCCGCCACCGCCGCGTACCTCGGCCAGAACGCCACGGCGAAGAAGATGGTGCAGGACGCGGAGAAGAAGCGCTTCCCCGTGCAATTCGACGCGAACGGCGACCAGCCGCTCGAGCTGACGCGCACCATCTCGTGGCACTACGTGAACTTCAACCTCACCGCGTGGGGCCGGATGGCGGAACTCGGGCACAACCTGGGCGTCGACGTCTGGGGGTACCGGGCGGCGAACGGCGTCACCCTGCGCAAGGTGGTGGACCGGCTGATCCCGGCCGCGCTGCACGGGGCCGATTTGTGGCCGCACCAGCAGATCGGCGTGTTCGACCAGTCGATCGCCGCGGACATCTTCCACGCGGCCGCCGAGGAGGCCCACGACACCGCCGCGGCCGCCGCGCTGAAGCAGATGCCGCTGCCCGCCGGCGGCGACACCTGGGCGGTTCGGGTGTCCTGCTTCCCGCTCGACCCGCCACTCAAGTGACCTCGGGTCCGACCATCGGAGGGATTTCCGGACACCAGGGCCGAAAGCGCCCACACCCCGGAATTGGTCTAGTCCAAAGTATTGACTCTCCCCCAGCACGGGTTCACATTCAGGACGGGCTGGTACCGCTCACGTTGTGATCCACAGTTCGCGAACCCCCGCCGCGCACCCCGGTGCGTGGCGGGGCGCTCGCCTGCGTGAGGGAGAACACCATGCAGCACAAGGTATCCAGACGGATGGCCTGGCTATCCGCGGCTGCCGCCGCGGTGATCGTGGCCGGGCTGACCACGCTCGGCGGACCGGCCGCGGAGGGCGCGGCGAACGTCCCGGCGGCGAGCCCCGCGGCGTCCGGCGGCACGCGCATCGCCTATTACGACCAGTGGAGCATCTACCAGAACGCCTATTACCCGAAGAACGTCGACGCGCTCGCGAACAACGTCGACTACCTGCTCTACGACTTCGAGAACGTCGACCCGACGAACCTCACCTGCTTCGAGAACACCAAGGCCAGCACCCCGGACCCCGGCGGCGAGAACGACCCGAACGCCGGTGACGGCGCGGGCGACGCCTTCGCCGACTACCAGAAGTCCTTCGGCTCCGACATCAGCGTCGACGGCACGGCCGACGCGTTCGGCATGCCCATCGTCGGCAACTTCCACCAGCTGCAGGAGCTGAAGGCCCGCCACCCGAACATGAAGGTGGTGCTCTCGCTCGGCGGCTGGACCTACTCGAAGTACTTCTCCGACGCCGCGGCGACCGACGCCTCGCGCAAGAAGTTCGTCAGCTCCTGCATCGACATGTTCATCAAGGGCAATCTGCCCTCGCAGGGCGGTTACGGCGGCCCGGGCACCGCGGCCGGCATCTTCGACGGCTTCGACATCGACTGGGAGTACCCCGGTTCCACCACGGGCCACCTCGGCAACCACGTCAGCGCGAACGACACCGCGAACTACACCGCGCTGCTCGCCGAATTCCGCTCGGAGCTCGACGCGCTCGGCGGCAAGCACTACTCGCTCTCGGCCGCGCTGCCGGGCGGGCAGGACAAGATCGCGAAGCTGCAGACCGACAAGATCGGCAGCTACCTCGACTTCGGCGACGCGATGACCTATGACATGCACGGCGCCTGGGACGCGACCGGCCCGACGAACTTCCAGGACCCGCTTTACAGCTCGCCGAACGACCCGTCCGGCACGATCCCGCCGGGCGGCGAGAAATACACGATCGATTCGGTGGTCAAGGCCTACACGAACGGCGATCCGCCGTACGGCATCCCCGGCGGGTTCCCGGCGAGCAAGCTCACGCTCGGCATCCCGTTCTACTACCGCGGCTGGACGGGTGTGCCCGCCGGCTCGAACCACGGGCTGTACCAGTCGGCCTCCGGGCCCTCGGCCGGGAAAACCTTGAGCGGCAACGTACCCGGCGTCGCGATGTACAAGGAGCTGTCCGGGATCGTCGACAACCCGGCCGACACGTTCTACGACCCGACCACCCAGTCGGCCTGGTTCTACGACGGCACGAACTTCTACGGCGGCTCGTCCGCGCAGTCGATCAAGGCGCGCACGGACTACATCCACTGCAACGGCCTGGCCGGCGCGATGATGTTCTCGCTCTACGACCTCGATCCGAGCTCGACCCCGTTCAACGCGGTCGTCAACGGGCTCGCAGCCTCGACGCCGAACTGCTCCACTCCGCCGCCGACCAGTTCCACGACCCCGACCACACCCACGACGCCCACCACTCCGACGACACCGACCACGCCGACCTCCCCCGGCGGCGGCTCGTGTTCGGCCGCGGCGTGGGTCGCCACGCAGGCGTACACCGGCGGCGCGGTCGTGTCCTACAACGGCCACAGCTGGACGGCCAAGTGGTGGACGCAGGGCGACACCCCGGGCGGCAGCCAGAACGTCTGGACCGACAACGGCGCCTGCTCGGGCAGCGGCACGCCGACGACTGGGCCGCCCGGCACCTGCGCGGCTGCGGCGTGGGTCGCCACGCAGGCCTACAGCGGCGGCGCGGTCGTGTCCTACAACGGCCACAAGTGGACGGCCAAGTGGTGGACGCAGGGCGACACCCCCGGCGGCAGCCAGAACGTCTGGACCGACAACGGCGCCTGCTGACGCCGATCCGCACAAGTCGGCGGCGGACCGCGGATCTCCCACCCTCGAAGAGATCGCGGCCCGCCGCCGACGTGCGTGGGCGTTAGTTCCCGGCGGAGCCGACGCCCGGGGCAGGCGCCTGGGCGTTGCCGGCGATGCCGTAGCGGCCGGCGCCGCCGTCGAGCTGCTCGCGCAGGGCCATCAGCGTCGCGACCCGGCCGGCGGCCGAGTCCACGTTGTCCACAGTGGACAGGATCGACGTGGCGGAGGTGTCCGCGCGCACCACGCCCAGCGCGCCGGAGCCCTCGGCCGAGCCCTGGTCGCCGGCCAGCACGGTGCCCGCGCCGGAGCGGTCGAGCTGCGTCGCGAACCGGGCGATCGTCGCGGCCCGGTCGCCCGCGCCGTCACCGGTCTGCTGCGAGCCGGTCAGCACGATCGCCAGCTGCGCGGGCTGCACGCCCTGGCTCGGCTTCACGAACCCGCCGTCGGTGAGCCCGCCCAGCGCGGCGGCCAGCTCGTCCCCGGTGGACTGCGGCTTCGCGGTGGTCTTGTCCAGCAGCAGCACCGAGCCGAGCAGCGCGCCGGCCAGCGTGCCGGAGTCG
Organism: Amycolatopsis sp.; assembly: GCA_036502365.1. Lineage (GTDB taxonomy): Bacteria > Actinomycetota > Actinomycetes > Mycobacteriales > Pseudonocardiaceae > Amycolatopsis. Next base: position 3,809 of record DASXYS010000186.1, on the reverse strand, counting down.
CCCGCGGTCGGGAACTTGGACCCGGCCGGCTGCAGCCGCGTGACGACGTCGCGCAGCTGATCGGCCTTGCCCGAATCGGTGAACGCGCCGGTGAGCTGGAGCTCGCCGGTCACCGAAGCGCCGGACTGGGAGACCAGCTGCTTGAGCGCGTCCCGGTCGGCCGGGCGCGCGTCCTCGGTGGTCACCAGCACCACCGAGCGCTTGTCCAGCTGCCCGGCGACGACCTTGGGCCCCATGGCGCCGGCGAACGCATCGGCGTCGGACAGCCGCGCGTTGAGCGCGTTGCGCTGGGCCTCGAGGTCGGAGACCTGCGTGCCGAGATCCTTCTTCTGATCCGACAGCCCCGAAAGCAGCGAGCCGTTGAGCGCGGTGGACCCCAGCACCACGCCGACGGCCAGCGCGAGGAAGCACGCCGTGATGGAAACGATGTGGTACCGCAGGGAAATCACCTGAAGAGCCCCTTCACCCAGGTCGTGAACGTGGTCCAGGTGTGCTGGATCCAGTCCAGGTAGACGGAGCCGACGTCGGAGACGAGCAGCGCCGCGATCACCACGACGACGGCGGCGAGGACGAGCAGCGCGACGGCACCCAGCGACACCCGGCTGCGGTGCAGCGTCGCGACGGCCTTGCCGTCGACGAGTTTGGTGCCCAGCTTCAGCCGGGTCAGGAACGTCGAGGGGTTGGAGCCGGACCGGCCGTGGTCGAGGAATTCCCGCAGTGTGGCCTGGAATCCGACGGTGACCACCAGGCTCGCGCCGTGCGCGTCGGCCAGCAGCAGCGCGAGGTCCTCGGAGTTGCCGGACGCGGGGAAGGTCACCGCGCCGATGCCCAGGTCCTGGATCCGCTCGACGCCGGGCGCGTGGCCGTCCGGCTGCGCGGGCACCACGACCTCGGCGCCGCTGCGCAGGGTCCCGGCGCCGATGCCGTGCGGGTCGCCCACGATCACGTCCGGCGTGTGGCCCTGCGCGCGCAGGGTGTCGGCGCCGGAGTCGACGCCGACCAGCACCGGTCGGTGCTCGCCGATGTACTTCTTGAGCCGCTTGAGGTCCTCGGCGTGGCCGTTGCCGCCCGCGACCACCAGCACGTGCCGGTCGCGCAGCTGCATCCGCAGCTCCGGCACGCCGACGCCGTCGAGGATCAGCGTGCGCTCACGGCGCAGGAACTCGATGGTGTTGGCCGAGAACGCCTCCAGCTGCGTCGACATCCCGGCCTTGGCCTCGATCATCTGGTCCGCGACGCTCTCGGCGGTCTGCTCGTCACCCGAGGCGAGCTGCCGCTCCCCGAGGTAGACCGCGCCCTCGAAGACCCGCAGCTTGGTGCCGTCCTTGACGGTGCGCAGCAGCTCGCCGCCGACCGAGTCCACCAGCGGGATGCCCGCGGCGACCAGGATCTCCGGGCCCAGGTTCGGGAACCGGCCGGAGATCGACGGCGACGCGTTGACCACGGCCGCCACCTCGGCCTCCACCAGCGCGTCGGCCGTCGCGCGGTCGAGGTCGAGCTGGTCGAGCACCACGACGTCGCCGGCGCTGACCCGGCGCAGCAGCTCCCTCGTGCGGCGGTCGACGCGCGCGACGCCGGTGATGCCGGGGAGGGCTTCGTGGTTTCGCGCGAGCAGACCGGTGAGCTTCATGTGGCTGATGGTGACAAATTTGTGCGTGGGACGACGCACGACGCGCCGAAGCCGACGTGACTCATTGTGGTGAGCCATGTCGCCGAACGCGTCCGTTCAGGGTTGGATGGTGGGTTCCGCCTGCTCGAACGCGAGGTTCACCCACGGGCTCGCGGCGTCCGAAAGCAGCAGGTGATGAACCCGCAACGCGGACAGGTACGCCTCGCCGAACTCCTCGCCGTCCAGGGCGAGCACCCGGCCCATCAGATAACTCGCCGACAGCTCGGCCCATGACTGGTGGTAGCGGCGGGCCACGGCGCCGGCTTCGAGCACCATCAGCTCGGCCGTCAGCGCGTCGCAGTGCCCGACCGCCAGGCCCCAGCGCGCCAGGCCGACCGCGCGGCCGACGTCCCAGCCGATCGTGGTGCCGACGGCGCCGTCCGGCTCCAGCACCCCGTCGGCCCGCAGCCGCTGCTCGTAGCGGACGATCCGGCGGACCGCCCGGGTCAGCTCCTCGGCCTGGTGCTCCGCGTCGTTTTCCGCGCACCAGTGCAGAACCAGCTCGGACCAGCTCACCGGGTCCAGGTCCGCGTCGTGCTGCGCCCGCAGGATCAGCACCAGGTTTCCCGGCGTCAGCACGTACCGGTCGCCGAGCAGCCGGGCCATCGCCTGGCGCCAGCCGGCCGCGTCGGAGACGCCCCACCAGTCGCGCAGGCCGCGGACCTCGGCGACGTAGTCGTGATAACGCGGGTCGAGCACGTTCCACGGCTCGGCGGTGAGCGCGGCCTGCTGCGCCCCGCAGGCCAGCGCCTGCGCGACCGGGCCGTCGAAATGGCCGTAGCGCGCCGTGTTGAGCCGTTCCACCTGCTGTTCGACGGCCGTGACCCGGTCCGGGTTGGCGTCGAGCCAGTGCAGCGCGGCCGCGCCGGTCACCCGCCACTCGCCGAGCGTGCCGCGGTTGAACACCACCTGGTCGTCGCCGGCCAGCCCGTGCAGCGCCCAGTCGAGGTCACCGCCGAGGAACACCACGTCCGCGCCGAAGTCCGGCAGCGCGCCCCGGGTGAACACCTGCAGCGACGGCTCGCCGTCGTGCTCGCAGCACGCCTTCGCGAAGGACCACGACCGCTCGTCGGCGAGCTTCTCGGCGTCCTCCCGGTGGATCGGCACGAACAGCTCCTCGTCGCCGAGCAGCCCGAGGAACCGGTCCAGGTCGGCTTCGCGCCGTGCCTCGGCGAGTTCGGCCTCCACGTCGGCCACCGCGGCCCAGATCATGTGGTGTGGTCAGCCCTTCTTGGCCTTCTTGCGCTTCGGCGCCGGCGCCGACTTGTCCTTCTCCGCCACCGCCAGCAGCTCCTCGGCGTGCGCGCGGCCGGTCTCGGTGCCGTCCATGCCGGCGAGCATGCGGGCCAGCTCCTGCACGCGGTCGGCCGGCTCCAGCAGCTTCACGCCGCTGCGCGTGACTCCCCCGCTGGTTCCCTTGTCCACCACGAGGTGCTGATCGGCGAACGCCGCCACCTGCGGCAGGTGCGTCACCACCAGCACCTGGTGGGTGCGGGCCAGCCGCGCCAGCCGCCGCCCGATCTCGACCGCGGCCCGGCCGCCGACCCCGGCGTCGACCTCGTCGAACACCAATGTCGGCACGGTGTCGGCGTGGGCTAGCACCACCTCGATGGCCAGCATCACCCGGGAAAGTTCACCGCCCGAAGCGGCCTTGTGCACCGGCAGCGGCGGCGCCCCGCTGTGTGCGCGGAGCAGCAACTCGACCTCGTCGACACCATCGGGACCCGCGTGGACGAGCGTTCCATAGACACTGAGCGCATGCGGATCGGTCGGGTCGACCGGCCTGCGGTGCACGGTCACGTCGATCTCGGCCTGACCCATCGCCAGACCCGACAACTCCGCCGTGATCGCGCCGGCCAGTTCGGTGGCGGCCAGCGCCCGCGCGGCGGAGAGCGTGGACGCGTGGCCGGACAACTCGCCGGCGAGTTGGTCGCGGCGTTCGGCGAGCGCGCCGAGCGCCCCCTCCGAAGTGTCCATTGTGGTCAGTCGATGGCGGGCGTCCTCCGCCCAGCCGAGCACCCCGTCGACGTCCGCCGCGTACTTGCGGGTCAGCCGTTTCAGGTCGGCCTGGCGAGCGAGCGACTTCTCGAGGACCTCCGGGTCCACGTCCAGCGATTCGAGGTAGCCGCCGAGCTCGGCG
>DASXYS010000185.1:0-34032 GCA_036502365.1 Amycolatopsis sp. | reverse complement strand
AGGGTGCCGAACTCGTCCACGTGGTGCAGGCCGATGTTGAGCGCGCCGAAGCCGCCGCCGGACATGCCGCCGAGCGCGCGGTGCCGCCGGTCGGCGACGGTGCGGTAGCGGTGGTCGACGGCCGGGACGACGGTCTTCGCCAGGTAGGTCTCGAGCTGGGGGCCGCCCGGCACGTTGAGGCACTCCCAGTCCTTGCTGGGCTGGCCCGCGGTCATGTCCACGCTGACCACGATCATCGGCTCGATCACCTTCGCCGCTTCCAGGCTGCGGAGGGTGTCCGGGGCTGCGCCGGAGGTCAGCCAGTCTCGCGGACCGCCGTACGGGTAGCCGTGGATGAGGTAGACGACGGGGTAACGGTGGTGCGCGTTGGCCGGGTCGGAGTACCCCGGCGGGAGGATCACGTAATTGTCGCCCGAGGGCACGTTGTCGGCGGGGCCGGCGACGCTGAGCACCTCGATCGCCTGGCCGCTGCTCGGCTGCTGGTGCGCGGCGGTGGCCTGGCCGGCCGGGGTGATGGCGTCCGACTCGCCGCCGCCGTCGGTGAGGAGCTGACCCACCGCACTGGCGACACCGGAGCCGCGTTCGAAGAGGCGGCCGAGGTCGTCGGGGGTGCGGACGTAGCCGACGTAGCTGTTGACCGCTGTGACGGCCGCGATGAGGAAAAACGCCACCGCGCCGGATGTTCCCCAGCGCCGGGCACGCCGGTTGTGCGACAGCGCGATGGTGACGGCGAGGATGGCGACCGCGGCACCGGCGGCGGTGAGCCAGATCAGCGGGGATTCCAGCGGGCCGAGGTCACGGGCCTGCGCGGTGACGTCGGGCGGCAGCACCGGGTCGACGGCGGCCTGCGGGATCACCGGCGCACCGCCGGTCTGGTGCAGCACGAGCCGCCGCGGGAAAGCAAACGCAACTGGGAATCCCTGCCATGAGCCGGTGCGGGCAAGGGTCGCCCGCACTCCAAAGATCATTTTAGGAACCGGTCGCTGTGGGTTTGTTGAGAAGGGGTAAAGAGTTCCTCAAATACCCTGGTCGCGGCTGCGATAGATAGTGACGGCGCTGGGCCTGGCCCGGAAGCGGAACTGCTGGCCGAGCGGGCCGACCTCGCCGTCGGTGGCGACGCGGCGGTTGCCGTCGAGCAGCCGCACGTGCAGTTCGGGCCGGTCGAGCTGCTGGTAGACGTGGCTGGCGTTGAGGCTGTTGGTGATCATCGCGAGCAGGAAGCGGGCCCGGGAGTACGGCAGGTCGGCACGCAGGTAGCGGACGTCGAGCAGGCCGGTGTCGAGTGCCGGGCGGTGGGACGGGGCGAAGCCCTTCGGTGAGTAGGTGCCGTTGCCGACGAAGATCAGCCAGACCTCGGCGGGCTCGCCGTCGAGCAGGATCCGCAACGGCTTGGCGCGGCGCAGCACCCGGGTGAGCGCGATCGCCGCCGCGGGCCATTTCGGGTGCTTCTGCTGGAGTTTTTCGCGCAACCGCACCATTTCCGGGTAACCACCGAGGCTCGCGGTATTGACGAACCAACGGTGCTCCGGCTCGCCGGACCCGGTGACCTCGACCTCGCCGAGGTCGATCCCGACGGCGTGGCCGGCCTCGGTCGCGGCGTCGGCGTCCGGCATCGAGCGGACCCCGACGTCGCGGGCGAAGTGGTTGAGGGTGCCCGCGGGGATCAGGGCCAGCGGCAGGTTCCGCTCGGCGGCGATCGAGGCGACCGCGGCCACCGTCCCGTCACCACCCGCGACGCCCAGCGCGCGGACGCCGCCGATCCGGGCGTCGATCTCGGCGTTGAGCTGGTCGCGCAGGTCCTGCGACGGGTCCGGGTAGAGGATCGTCGCCTTCGGCCAGGCGTAGCGGACGTCCTCGGTGGGGTCGTGGCCGTCGACGCCGGAGTGCCGGTTGACCAGTGCCAGCATGTCCTCGCCGTCGCGCATCTCGGGGGCTTCGGCGGAGTGCGCGGTGCGGGCGGGCCGGTCGGGTCCCAGCGGCCACCAGTGCCGGGTCAGCGCGGCGACGCCGACGCCGATGGCGATGCCCGCGCCGACGTCGCTGGGCCAGTGGACGCCGGTGTGCACCCGCGAGTACGCGACCGCGCCGGCGAGCGGGACGAGGGCGAGGCCGGCGCGCGGCGACTCCATCGCCACCGCCGTGGCGAACGCGGCGGCCGAAGCGGCGTGGCCGGAAGGGAACGACGAGGAGACCGGCCGCTCGCGCAGGCGACGATGCCCGGGCACCTCGTCCTCGGCCGGGCGGCGGCGCGGGAACAGCGGCTTGCCGATCAGGTTCGCGGCCGCGCTCGCGCCGGCGATCGCGGCCACCCCGCGCAGCGCACCCCGGCGCGCCGGGCCCTTGCGTGCCGCCAGCACTGCCGCGACGACCCACCACAACCGCGACTGGTTCGCCGCCTTCGAAAGCGATCCCAGCAGTTGGTCGGCGCGGGTCTCCGGCAGCGCCGCACTGCGCCGCATCAGCGCGCGATCGGTCCGGCCGACCCGCCGGAACGTCCGGCTGAGCTGCGAGAACACGCTGGGGGACCTCCGGTCCGTCGAGCCGGGCACCCGATCGGCGGGCGCCGGATTCGCGCACTTTTTCACCGAACGCAACGTACCGACCGCGTGTCGCCGCCCGAACGGCGCACCGTCGGAGGGGGTCCAGCGCCTACTCTGGTGGGATGCAGCGGCGGATCTTTGGCATCGAGACCGAGTTCGGGGTCACGTGCACCTTCCACGGCCAGCGCAGGCTCTCGCCCGACGAGGTGGCGCGCTATCTGTTCCGGCGGGTCGTCTCGTGGGGACGCTCGTCGAACGTGTTCCTGTCGAACGGCTCCCGGCTCTACCTCGACGTGGGCTCACACCCGGAATACGCGACGGCGGAGTGCGACGACCTGGTCCAGCTGGTCACCCACGACAAGGCGGGGGAGCGGATCCTGGAGGACCTGCTCGTCGACGCCGAGCGGAGGCTGGCGGACGAGGGCATCGGCGGCGACATCTTCCTGTTCAAGAACAACACCGACTCGGCGGGCAACTCCTACGGCTGCCACGAGAACTACCTGGTGACCCGGGCCGGGGAGTTCTCCCGGATCGCCGACGTGCTGCTGCCGTTCCTGGTCACCCGCCAGCTCATCTGCGGCGCGGGCAAGGTCCTGCAGACCCCGCGCGGCGCGGTGTACTGCCTGTCCCAGCGGGCGGAGCACATCTGGGAAGGCGTGTCGAGCGCGACCACGCGCTCGCGGCCGATCATCAACACCCGCGACGAGCCGCACGCCGACGCCGAGCGCTACCGGCGCCTGCACGTCATCGTCGGCGACTCGAACATGGCCGAGCCCACCACGATGCTCAAGATCGGGTCGGCGAACCTGGTGCTCGAGATGATCGAGGCCGGCGTCCAGTTCCGGGACTTCACCCTGGACAACCCGATCCGCGCGATCCGCGAGATCAGCCACGACCTGACCGGGCGACGGCAGGTCCGGCTCGCGGGCGGGCGCGAGGCCTCCGCGCTGGACATCCAGCGCGAGTACCACGCCCGCGCCGTGCAGCACCTCAAGGAAAACGGCTCCAGCCCGGCGAACGACCGCGTGATCGAGCTGTGGGGCCGCGCGCTGGAGGCGGTCGAGCAGCAGGACTTCAGCAAGATCGACACCGAGATCGACTGGGCCATCAAGCACCGCCTGGTCGAGCGCTACCGCGCCAAGCACGATCTGGACCTGTCCAGCCCGCGGGTGGCGCAGATCGACCTGGCCTACCACGACATCCGCCGCGGCCGGGGCATCTTCGACCTGCTGCAGCGCAAGGCCCTGGTCCGCCGGGTCACCGACGACGGCGAGATCGAGGTCGCCAAGGACACCCCGCCGCAGACGACCCGCGCGAAGCTGCGGGGCGACTTCATCGCCGCCGCGCAGGCCGCGGGCCGGGACTTCACCGTGGACTGGGTGCACCTGAAGCTCAACGACCAGGCGCAGCGGACCGTGCTGTGCAAGGACCCGTTCCGCTCGGTCGACGAGCGCGTGGAACGGCTGATCAGCTCTCTGTAGCCAGTACCGGAAGGGGCCGTCCCGCTCGGGGGCGGCCCCTTCCGCGTTTCCTACGAAAGTCGCCGGCCCGGTGCGGCAGGATCTGGCGCATGCGTCTGGTGCGTGCGGTGCTCGTCCTGCTCGGTGCGGTCCTGCCCCTGCTGGCCGCGGTGACGGCCTCGGCCGCCTCGATGCCGGACCGGCTGCCGTCGTGGCAGCTGGAGCCCACCGGGGTGACCGCGCAGTTCCGCGGCCTTTCGGCGGTGAGCGGCCGGGTCGCGTGGGTCAGCGGGACACAGGGGACCGTGCTGCGGACCGTCGACGGCGGGCGCAACTGGTCGTCCGTCGGCCCGCCCGGGACCGGCACGCTGGAGTTCCGCGACATCGAGGCGTTCGACGCCGAGCACGCCGTGACCCTGTCGATCGGGCCCGGCCAGGATTCCCGCGTCTACCGCACCGACGACGGCGGACAGCACTGGCGCCAGACCTTCCAGAACCCCGACGCGAAGGCCTTTTACGACTGCCTGGCCTTTTTCGACCCGTGGCGCGGCCTCGCGATGAGCGACCCCGTCGACGGGAAGTTCCGGATGCAGGCCACCTCCGACGGCGGCCGCAGCTGGCACCAGATCCCCGACGCCGCGTTCCCGCCCGCGCTGCCCGGCGAGGCCGGCTTCGCCGCCAGCGGCCAGTGCGTCACCACCTCCGGCCCGGCCGACGCCTGGCTCGCCACCGGCGGCGGCGCGCAGGCCCGGGTCCTGCACTCCGGCGACGGTGGACGGCACTGGAGCGCCGCCGCCACCCCGCTGCCCAGCAGCGCCTCTGCCGGCGTGTTCGCGCTCGCGTCCCGCACCCCGTGGCAAGGCGTCGCCATCGGCGGCGACTTCGCGAACCCCACCGCGCCCGGCCCCGCCATCGCGCTGAGCGGCGACCGCGGCCGCACCTGGCAAACCCCGCCGCAGCACCCGGACGGCTACCGCTCGGGGCTGGCCTGGCTCGCCGGCACCGTGCTCGCCGTCGGCCCGGGCGGCAGCGACCTCAGCCCCGACGGCGGACGGCACTGGACGTCGTTCGACACCGGCAGCTTCGACACGGTCGACTGCACCCCGTCCGGCAGCTGCTGGGCCAGCGGTGTCCAGGGCCGCGTCGCCCGACTCGGCCGCTGACGCCGGCCTACCCGACGAACCCACGGGGAGCTACTCTCCGACGGGAAGCAGGGTCGGCAGCTCAGGGAGGTCCGTCGTGGCGACCAGCACGGCCGAGCAGCACCACGAAGCCGCGTACAACGCCTATCTGGCCGCCTGCCCGACCCGGAAGCTGCTCGACGAGATCGCCGGCAAATGGGTCAGCCTGGTCCTCGTCGCACTCGGTGACGGCCCGCAGCGCTACAGCGACCTCTCGCGCCGCATCGCCGGCGTCAGCCAGAAGATGCTCACCCAGACCCTGCGTGTGCTCGAACGCGACGGCCTGCTGACCCGCACCGTCACCGCGGGCGTGCCGGTGCGCGTCGACTACGCGCTGACCGGCCTCGGCGCGAGCCTCCAGGCGCTGATGACCGGTTTCAAGGACTGGGCGGAGACGCACTTCGACGAGGTCGACGCCGCGCGCACCGGTTACGACGCGCGCACGCCGGACCTCACGATCGGGAACCATGGCGCGGGCTAGGGTTGTCTGGTGTCCACCGCACGCGCCGAACGCCTGGTCAACCTCGTGCTCGCCCTGCTCTCCACCCGGCAGTACCTCACTGCCGAGCGGATTCGCGGGATCGTGCCCGGGTACACCGACGCGGCCAGCGACGAGGCGTTCTTCCGCACCTTCGAGCGCGACAAGACCGAACTGCGCGAGCTCGGCATCCCGCTGGAGACCGGCCGCAACTCCGCCTTCGACGCCGTCGAGGGCTACCGCATCGCCCGCCGCGACTACGAGCTCGGCGAGATCGACCTGGCCCCCGACGAGGCCGCGGCCGTCGGCCTCGCCGTGCGGCTCTGGGACTCGCCCGAGCTGACCGGGCAGGCACTGGGCGCACTGGTCAAGCTGCGCGCGGCCGGCGTCGAGGTGGACGACCAGGCCCCCACCGTGATCGAGCCGCGGGTCCGCGCGGAGCCGGCGTTCGGGCCGCTGCTCGCCGCCGTCCAGAACGGCCGCGCCGTCCGCTTCGAGTACCGGCGCGTCGGCTCGCCGGAGCGGATGATGCGCACCCTCGAGCCGTGGGGCGTGGTGTCCTGGCGCGCCCGCTGGTACGTCGTCGGGCACGACCGCGACCGCGGCGCCACCCGCTGCTTCCGGCTCTCCCGCGTCACCGGCCAGGTCACCGCCATCGGCCCGGCCGGCGCGGTCACCCGGCCCGAGGGCGTCAACCTGCTGCAGCTCGTCTCGGTCACCAGCGGCGGCGAAGAGCCCGCGGCCGTGACCACCGCCCGCCTCTGGATCGCCGATGGCCGCGCGGCCGGGGTCCGCCGCCGCGGCCAGGTCGTCGGCCGGGAGACCATCGGCGGGGAACCGGGCGATCTGGTCGAGATCGGCCTGAACTTCCCCGAGTCCGCCGCCGACTGGATCGCCTCCCAGGGCCCCGACGTGCTGGTGCTGGAGCCCGACGTGCTCGCGAAGGCCGTGCAGCACCGGCTCGAGGACGTCCTCGCCCGCACCGCCGCGGGGAGCGGCCGATGAGCAGCTCCACCGAGCGCATGCCCCGGCTGCTCGCGCTCGTGCCCTACCTGCTGGCGCGGCCCGGGATCCGGGTCGACGACGCCGCGCAGGACTTCGACGTCACGCCCAAGCAGCTGCGCAAGGACCTCGAGCTGCTCTGGATGTGCGGGCTGCCCGGCTACGGTCCCGGCGACCTGATCGACCTGTCCTTCGAAGGCGACACCATCGTCGTCACCCACGACGCCGGCATGAACCGGCCGCTGCGGCTGACCGGCAGCGAGGCCACCGCTTTGCTCGTCGCGCTCCGTGCGCTGGCGGAGACGCCGGGGGTGGTCGACGCCGACGCCGTGCGCCGCTCCATCGCGAAGATCGAGGTCGCCGCCGGACAGGCTCAGCCGGCCGGCGTGGTCGTCGCCGGCGGGGTCCGCGAGGGCAAGCGCACCGCGGAGACCCGCGAAGCCGTCGCGGGCGCTCTGCAAGCCGGGCGGGCGCTGCGGATCCGCTACTACACCGCGTCCAAGGACCAGGTCACCGAGCGCACCGTGGACCCGATGCGGCTGCTCATCGTGCAGGCCGTCGGCTACCTCGAAGCCTGGTGCCGCCGCGTCGAAGGCGTCCGGCTCTTCCGCCTGGACCGCATAGACGAGCTGACCGTGCTCGACGAGCCCGCCGCGCCGCCCGCGCACGCCCGGCCCACCGACCTGTCCGACGGCCTCTTCGCCCCGCGCCCGGACCAGCAGGAGGCCGAGCTGGTCCTCGGCCCGGACGCCCGCTGGGTCGCCGAGTACTACCCGTGCGAGGAGCTGGCCGAGCTGACCGGGGGCCGGCTGCGGATCCGGATGCGCTACGCCGACGAGTCCTGGATGGTCCGGCTGGTGCTCAGCCTCGCCGGGGACGCGCTGGTGGAGAGCCCCGCGGCCCTCGGCGACGCGGTCCGGCAGCGCGCGGCCGACGCAGTGGCCCGAGCCCGTCACCTACCGTCAACCTACGACCGTTAAGGTTGCTTACGTGTCCTACCTGCCCACCGTCGTGCTTCTCGCGGCGGGTCTTCTTGTCCTGATTGTCCTGCTCGTGCGGACGCTCAGGGTCTTGCGCGGTTTCCGCCGCACCATGAGCATGGTGGCTACGAACACCCAGGACCGGACCGGCCTGCTCCGTGCCCGCTCCGCCGCCCTTCGCGTGGCGGTGGCGCAGCGCCGCGCGGCACCGGAAAACCAGTAACATCTCACTGAGACGGAAAGAAGGAGGCCACCGACCATGAACGCGCTGCAGCCGTGGCACATCATCATCCTGGTGCTTCTCGTGGTTCTGCTGTTCGGTGCCAAGAGGCTTCCGGACACGGCCCGCGCCATCGGCAAGTCCATGAAGATCTTCAAGGCCGAGACCAAGGACTTCTCGGGCGAGAAGAACGCCGAGGACGCCGAGCCGGCCGAGACCAGGCAGATCCCGCCGGTCGCCCCCGCGAGCGCCACGCCGGTCGCCACCCCGGCCCAGGACCAGCAGGTCGCCGACCTTCAGCGCCAGCTCGACGAGCTGAAGAAGCAGCAGGTCGCCGACCAGCCGCAGAAAAACGCCAGCTGAACCCAGCCGGCCCCACCCGGTCCCCCTGCCGCGCAGCGCGTTGACCACCCGGCGCGCTGGCGCGGCCGACGATGAGAACGGAACGACCAGTGGCGGAAGCCGTCAACGGCAACGGCAGCCGGAGCAGCCGTCGGCGCCGCAGCCGACGGGTCAACCCCGACGGCACGATGACGCTCATCGAGCACATCTACGAGTTCCGCCGCCGGCTCGGCTTCGCCCTGCTGTTCATCGTCATCGGCGGCATCTTCGGCTGGATCTGGTTCGAGCAGCACCTCGGCCCGGTGCCCTCGCTCGGCAACATCATGACCCAGCCGTACTGCGCCATCCCGGCCTCGCAGCGCTTCGGCAGTGACCAGGGCGGCTGCAAGCTGCTGCAGACGGTGCCGTTCGAGATCTTCATGGTCCGCTTGAAGGTCGGTATCGCCGCGGGCACCGTGCTGCTCTCGCCGTTCTGGCTGTACCAGTTCTGGGCGTTCATCGCCCCGGGCCTGTACTCCAAGGAGCGCAAGTACGCGCTGACCTTCGTCGGGTTCGCCTCGGTCCTGTTCGCCGCCGGCGCCGTGCTGGCCTACTACCTGGTGCCGCACGCGCTGGCCCTGCTCGCCGGCTTCGGCCAGGAGCAGTTCGTCACCGCGCTCACCGCGGACAAGTACATCTCGTTCATCCTGTCGCTGCTGGTGATCTTCGGCGTCAGCTTCGAGCTGCCACTGCTCGTGGTGATGCTCAACCGCGTCGGCGTGGTCAAGTACCAGCAGCTGAAGAAGTGGCGCCGCGGGCTGGTGTTCGGGCTGTTCGTCTTCGCCGCCTTCGCCACCCCCGGCTCGGACCCGTTCTCCATGCTCGGCCTGGCCGCCGCGTTGACCGTGCTGTTCGAGATTTCCATCCAGATCGCGCGGTTCCACGACCGCAAGCGCGACAAGCTCCGCAAGGACGAGGGCTGGGACCAGCTGGCCGACGACGAAGCCGCGCCGTTCGACTACACCCCGAGCACCGCCGACGACGAACCCGTCGCCCGCGGTGGCGGCAACCGCACCGACGACATCACCTGACGCCGGCATGGGCCTGCACGCGGCACTGGCCGTGCACCCGGCCTCCGGACACGGCGCCGCCGCCCGCATCGCGGACACGGTCGCCGCCCGGCTGCGCCCCTGCGTAGACCGCCTCGACGTGCTGGTGGCCAACACCGTCGAGGAGTCCCGCGCCCTGATGCGCGGCTCGCACGACGCGGGCCTCGACGTGCTGATCGTCCTCGGCGGCGACGGCGCCGCCCACCAGGGCGTGCAATTCTGCGCCGACCACGACGTCGCCCTCGGCCTCGTCCCCTCCGGCACCGGCAACGACTTCGCCCGCGCGCTGGGCAGCCCGCCGGACGCGCCGTCCGCCGTCACCAAGCTCGTCACGGCGCTCGAGAACGGCACCCGCCGCCGCATCGACCTCGGCCGTACCGGAGACACCTGGTTCGCCACCGTGCTCTGCTCCGGCTTCGACGCCAGCGTCAACGCCCGCGCCAACCGGCTCCGCTGGCCGTCCGGCCCGCACCGCTACGACGTCGCGATCCTCGCCGAGCTGGCCGCGTTCCGCCCCAGCCCGCTCACCCTCACCGCCGACGGCACCACCCTCGACCTCGACGCCACCCTCGTCGCGATCGGCAACACCCCGTTCTACGGCGGCGGTGTCCCCATCTGCCCGGCCGCCACCCCGGACGACGGCCTCTTCGACGTCACCGTCATCGGCGCCGCTACCCGCCTCCAGCTGCTGCGCCTGCTGCCCGGCCTGCGCTCCGGCGGCCACGTCGACCACCCCGCCGTCCGCACCCTGCGCGCCCGCGAGCTGACCCTCACCGGCCCCGGCTGGCCCGCCTACGCCGACGGCGAGTCCCAGGGCACGGCGCCGTTCACGGTCACCTGCGTGCCGGACGCGCTGACCGTCGTCGCCTGAAGCGCCGGGCGGAGGCGGGGCGGGGGCGCTGATCGTCACGCGGCGTGCGGACTGTCGGTGCCGTGTGGAACCCTGACGTAGTGGCCAGTAGCCCTTCTCAGTCCCCGGCCGAGGCCTATGCGGTCTCGCAGCGCCGCGGGAAGTACCCCCGGCTGACGCAATTCGCCGGCGAGGTGTCCTTCGAGTTCGACGATTTCCAGGTCCGCGGGTGCGAGGCACTGGAAAACGGCCATGGCGTGCTGGTCTGCGCGCCCACCGGCGCCGGCAAGACCGTGGTCGGCGAATTCGCCGTGCACCTGGCGCTGGCCGAGGGCCGCAAGTGCTTCTACACCACGCCCATCAAGGCGCTGTCGAACCAGAAGTACACCGACCTCGTCGCCCGGTACGGCACCGACGCGGTCGGCCTGCTCACCGGCGACACCTCCATCAACGGCAACGCCCAGGTGGTCGTGATGACCACCGAGGTGCTGCGCAACATGCTCTACGCCGGCAGCTCGGCCATCCCCGAACTCGGCTACGTCGTGATGGACGAGGTGCACTACCTCGCCGACCGGTTCCGCGGCGCGGTCTGGGAAGAGGTGATCCTGCACCTGCCCGAGCACGTGCGTGTGGTCGGCCTGTCCGCCACGGTCAGCAACGCCGAGGAGTTCGGCGAATGGCTGGTCGAGGTCCGCGGCGACACCACCGTCGTCGTCGACGAGCACCGGCCCGTGCCGCTGTGGCAGCACATGCAGGTCGGCAACCAGCTGCTCGACCTGTTCGCCGGCCAGGACGAGGCCGACCCCGGCGCCGAGCTGCGGATCAACCCCAGCCTGCTGCGCCGCACCGAGGAAATGGGCCGCTACGCCGGCCCCAGCGGCTTCCGCGGGCCTCGCGGCGGACGCCGGAGCGCACCCCAGCGCGGGCCCCGGTTCCGCCCGCCCTCACGCGTGGACGTCGTCGAACGCCTCGACCACGCCGGGCTGCTGCCCGCGATCGTGTTCATCTTCTCCCGCGCCGGCTGCGACGCCGCCGTCACCCAGTGCGTCCGCTCCGGCCTGCGGCTCAACGGCCCCGAGCAGGTCGACGAGGTCCGCCGCATCGTCGAGGAGCGCACGAAGGACCTGCCCGAAGGCGACCTCGGCGTACTCGGGTACTGGGAATGGCGCGACGCGCTGGAGCGCGGCATCGCCGGGCACCACGCCGGGCTGCTGCCGGCGTTCAAGGAGACCGTGGAGGAGCTGTTCGTCCGCGGCCTGGTGAAGGTCGTGTTCGCCACCGAAACCCTCGCGCTCGGGATCAACATGCCCGCCCGCACCGTCGTGCTCGAGCGGCTGGTCAAGTACAACGGCGAGGCGCACGTCGACCTCACCCCCGGCGAGTACACCCAGCTCACCGGCCGCGCCGGGCGCCGCGGCATCGACATCGAGGGCCACGCCGTCGTGTCCTGGCAGCCCGGCGTCGACCCCAAGCAGGTCGCCGGCCTCGCCTCCACCCGCACGTACCCGCTGCGGTCGTCGTTCCGGCCCGGCTACAACATGGCCGTGAACCTGGTCGCGCAGGTCGGTGCCGACGCCGCCCGCGACCTGCTGGAACAGTCGTTCGCCCAGTTCCAGGCCGACCGCTCGGTCGTCGGCACCGCGCGCCGCATCGAGCGCAACAAGGAAGCCCTCAAGGGCTACGCGAAGGCCGTCACCGGCGACTTCGAGCAGACGCTGGAGTACGTCGAGCTGCGCGCGAAGATCTCCGACCGCGAGAAGGTGCTCGCCCGGCAGAACACCGCGTCCCGGCGCGCGGGCACGGCGGAGTCGCTGGAGAAGCTGCGCAAGGGCGACGTGATCGCGGTACCGGCCGGCCGCCGCGCCGGGCTCGCCGTGGTCGTCGACCCCGGGCTCGACCCGATCCGCGAGCCGCGCCCCGTGGTCGTCACCGAAGACCGCTGGTCCGGCCCGCTGTCGGTGGCCGACTTCCCGGCACCGGTCGAGCCGCTCGGGCACATCCGGCTGCCCAAGCACATCGAGCTGCGCTCACCGCGGACCCGCCGCGACATCGCGTCTTCGCTGCGCGACGCCGGGATCGCGCTGCCCGGCCGCCAGCGCCGCCGCGGTGGCGCCGACGACGACGCCGAGCTGGCCACCCTGCGCCGCGCCCTGCGTTCGCACCCCTGCCACGGACTGGCCGAGCGCGAGGCGAACCTGCGCTGGGCCGAGCGGTACCAGCGGCTCACCGAGGAGACCGCGCAGCTGGAACGCAAGGTCGCCGCGACCACCCACTCGCTCGCCCGGGCGTTCGACCGGATCCTCGCGCTGCTCGGCGAGCGCGGTTACCTCGGCCCAGCGACGGCGGGCGACGGCGAGGACCGCGTCACCGAGCACGGCCAGCGGCTCACCCGGCTCTACAGCGAGTCCGACCTGCTGGCCGCCGAGTGCATCCGCCACGACGTGTGGGCCGGCCTCGGCCCGGCCGAGCTGGCCGCCGTGGTCTCCACGCTGGTGTTCGAAGCCCGCCGCGACACCGCGGGCGAGCCGCGGCTGCCGAGCGGCGGGGTGCCCGCCGCCTGGCAGGAGACCACCCGGCTGTGGGTCGAGCTGACCGAGGACGAGCGCCGCCACCGCCTCGACCGCACCCGCGAGCCCGACGCCGGGTTCGCCTGGCCGGTCTACCGGTGGGCGCGCGGCGAGTCGCTGGAGAAGGTGCTCACCGCCGCGGAGACCAACGGCCAGGAGCTGTCCGCGGGCGACTTCGTCCGCTGGTGCCGCCAGGTGATCGACCTGCTCGACCAGGTCCGTGACGTGCTGGGCAAGGCCGACCCGGTCGGCGCGACCGCGGCCGAGGCCGTCCGCGCGCTACGCCGGGGTGTCGTCGCGGCCGGGGCGGCGTGAGGCCCGCGTTACCCGGGAGCGTTCGGGGGCATCTGTGGCGCACCTGGCGGACAGGGTGTGCGTGGGCGTGTGTGCTCGGCCCCGACCTGTGGTTGGATCGCGTTCGAGACCAGGCGAAGCGAGGCGGAGGCGAACGATGAGCACGCCGTATGGCGGCAATGACCCGCAGCAGCAGCCCCCTTATGGGCAGCAGCCGCAATACGGGCAGCAGCCGGGCGGCGCGTACCCGCCGAGCGGGCCGCAGGAGCAGCCTTACAACCCGCAGCAGTACGGGCAGCAGCCACCTCAGCAGCCCTACGACCCGTCGCAGCCCACCCAGTGGGTCCAGCCTCCGTCACCGCAGCAGCCGCAGTACGGCCAGCAGCCCGGCGGCTACACCCCGCCGCAGCAGACCCAGTGGGGCCAGCAGCCGCCACCGCAGCAGTACGGCCAGCCCTACGACCCGAACCAGCAGCAGTACGGGCAGCAGCAACCCGGCGCGTACCCGCAGAGCGGGCCGCAGGAGCAGCCCCTGTACGGCCAGCCGCCGAGCGGCCCCCAGGCCCAGCAGCAGTACGGGCAGAACCCGCAGCAGCCGGGCCAGTACGACTACGGCCAGCCCGCCGCCGCGCCCGGCGCGGGGGAGAAGGAGCCGGGCGGCTCGAAGAAGGGCCTGTTCATCGGCATCGGCGCGCTGGTGGTCGTGGTCGCGGTCGTCGCGATCCTCGGCTTCGTCGCCCCCGGGTTCTTCCGGACCCAGGTCTTCAACAACACGCAGATGCAGACCGACGTGGCGAAGCTGCTGACCGACACGTACAAGATCGACGGCGTCAGCGGCGTCACCTGCCCGGCCGAGCAGAAGGTGACCGACGGCGCGAAGTTCGAGTGCACCGCCACCATCAGCGGCAAGCCGCAGCAGGTCCCGATCACAGTCAAGGGCACCGACGGCAACTACGAGGTCTCGCCGCCCACCTCGCCGTGACCACCACCGGGCCGCCGGGGAAAACCGGTGGCCCGGTCCGCGGCGGGCCGCGATGATCGGGCCATGAGCGACTACACGGTCCGGTTGCTGGAAACTGAAGAGCACCGGGCCGCCTGGGACTTGTTCCGCGGCACGCTGCACTCGCCGCCCGGCAAAGACGAGGAATGGGATCGCGTCCGCCGGGCCTACCTCGCCGGCCGAGTCTGGGGCGCGTCCGATCTGGAGCTGATCGGCGCCGCGCGCTCGTTCGACGCGGAAATGGCGCTGCCTGGCGGAAACCTCGTTCCGCTGGCGGGCGTCACCGGGATCGGCGTCCGCGCCGGCCGCACCCGCCGCGGGGTCCTGACCGCGCTGCAGACGGCGCAGCTGCGGGAGTTCGCCGAGCGCGGGGTGGTGGCCGCGAGCCTGCACGCCACCGAAGGCACCATCTACAGCCGCTTCGGCTACGGCGTCACGACGCTCTGCCGGGACCTCCAGGTGGACCGCCACCGCGCCCGGCTGCGGCCCGAGACCCCGGCCGGCGGCGAAGTCACCGTGTACAGCCTGAAGGACTCCGTGGCGCGCTGGCCCGAGCTGTACCGCGCGACGGGCCTGCCCCGGCCCGCCATGATCACGCGCCCCGACGCCTGCTGGGCCGGCTACGAGAGCCTCGCGTACCGGATCTCGGAAGGCATGCAGACTGTCGTGCACCACGGCCCCGACGGGCCGGACGGCTACGCGACGTACCACGTGGACCACGACTACGAGCGGCCGAGCCGGCTGGAGCTCTTCGCGTTCCACTACGCGAACCCCGGCGCCTTCGCGGGGCTGTGGCGATTTCTGCTGTCGGTCGACCTCGTCGACGAGATCCGGGCCCACGGACGGCCGCTCGACGAACCGGTGGAGCTGCTGTTCGAGGACCACCGCGTTGCCTCGGTGCCGCGGACGGAGGACGAGAGCTGGCTCCGGCTCGTCGACGTGCCCACGGCGCTGACGGCCCGCGCGTACGGCCCCGGTTCGCCGGTCGTGATCGAGGTGCACGACCCGTTGCTGCCGGCCAACACCGGCCGCTACCGCGTCGGCCCCGAAGGCGCCGAGCGCACGGACACCGAGCCCGCGCTGCGCCTCGACGTCACCACCCTGGCGATGCTGTATTTCGGCGCCTGGAAAGCCTCGGCCCTCGCGGCCGTCGGCCGGATCGAGGTGCTCGACGCGGCCGCGCCGGCGAGCGCGGACACCCTGTTCGGGACGCGCATCGCGGCGTGGTGCGGTACTTTCTTCTGACCTTGACCAAAGGCCTCCGGGCGGGCTTCGGGGCGGAGGATCGTGGGCATGCGCGCGGTGCGGGTGCTGGGTTTGTGCGTGATCGGGCTGCTGGCCGCCGCGGCCTGCGACGCCGGCCCGAACGCGGGACAGCCCGAGCGGACGACCACCTCCAGCCACCCCTCGACCGGTGCCTCGTCCGCGCCACCGGTCCGGGTCTTCGACGCCAAGGCCATGAACGCCGGCGTCGCGAAGGTCCTCACCGAGAACTACGGACTGCACCACCTCGGCGAGGTCACCTGCCCCGACCGGCAGGCCGTCGCCGACGGCAACCAGTTCCAGTGCACAGTGGACGTCGCGGGGGAGCGGAAACGCGTGCCCATCACCGTGACCGGCACGAGCGGCCAGTACCGGGTGGACGCGCCCCGGTAAATCGCGTGGCCCCGGACCGGCCGGCTTGGTTTGATCAGGGCATGACGGACTTCGCGGTACGGCCCATCACCGACGACGAGCGCCGGCCCACCTTCGCCCTCCTGATGCAGGCCCTGCACTCGCGTGTGCCGAGTGATGAGACCTGGCGCGAGTACGCCGAATCCTGGGCCGCGGAACGGAAGTTCGGCGCGTTCGCCGAAACCGCCCCGATCGGGATCACCGGCTCGTTCGACACCGAGCTGATCGTGCCGGGCGGCGCGCGCCTGAGCGCCGGCGCGGTCGACGGAGTCGGGGTCCGGGCGGACTGGACCCGCCGCGGCGTCGTCAGCGCGCTGATGCGTACCCAGCTCGAAGACTTCGCCGCCCGCGGCATCACCCTCGCCGCGTTGTACGCCAGCGAAGCGGTCATCTACGGCCGTTTCGGCTACGGCGCCGCCACGTTCAGCCGCTCGATCCGGGTCGAGCACCCGGCCCGGATCCGGGACAGCGCCCCGCCCACCGGCACCGTCCGGCTGCTCGACGAGGACGCCGCGGTGGTGCAGATACCCACGCTGTACCAGCGGATCATCGCCCGCACCGCCCGGCCGGGCCTGCTCGCGCGCCCCGCCCACTGGTGGCCGAGCGAGCACAACCGCCAGGTCCGGCGCGGCGCCGGGCACCGCGTGGCCGTCCACACCGGACTGAACGGCGAGGACGACGGGTTCGCCGTGTTCCGCGCTGTGGACCGCGCCGGCGCCGACGAACCGGCGCGGCGTGCGCTGCTGGACGTGCGGGACATGAACGGCGCGAACCCCGCGGCGATCGCCGGACTCTGGCGGTTCCTGTTGTCGGTCGACCTGATCGGCACGGTCGTCGCCCGTGACCGGCCGGTGGACGAGCCCGTCGGCGTGCTGCTCACCGACCCGCGCCGCGCCCACACCACGGAGCTGGGGGACCAGCTGTGGGTACGGCTGGTCGACGTCACCGGCGCACTGGCCGCCCGCACTTACGGCGACGCCGCCCCGGTCGTCCTCGGCCTCACCGATCCGCAGCTACCCGCCAACACCGGCCACTACGCGGTCGGCCCCGACGGCGCCCACCGCACCGACGCGCCGGCGGATCTGCAGCTCGACTCCGAGGCGCTTGCGATGCTCTACCTCGGCGAGTGGCGCGCGACGACCCTGCTGCAGGCCGGCCGTCTCACCGCGACCGACCCGTCCGCCGCCGCCCGCGCGGACACCCTGTTCACCACCGAGCGCAGCCCGTGGTGCGGCACGCACTTCTAGTGGACAGACACCGGTGTGGTGTCCGGAAAGGACACCGCCACCGGCGTCTGTCCACTCTGGACGATCCACGCGTCGCCGGGATCAGTCCTTGGGCAGCGCGGCAAGCAGCCGGTCCACCGACCGGCCCAGGTTCCACCGCTCGGCCAGCTCGGCGACCCGCTCGGGGTCGGCCGGGCGCGTGGGCACCGCGTCCGGGCCGGACACCTCGACCGGGGCGTCCACGGCGACGCGCACCACGGTGGGGGCGACCGCGAGGTAGTCGGCGGCGTCGGAAAGCCGCAAGCGCGTCTTGAGCGGCACCCGCGCGTCGCCCGAAGACGAGGCCGCGATCAGCTCCTCCAGCGAGCCGAACTGCGTGATCAGCTTCGCCGCCGTCTTCTCGCCGATGCCGGCCACCCCGGGCAGACCGTCGGACGGGTCGCCGCGCAGGGCGGACATGTCGGCGTACGCCGGGCCCGCGTGCTCGACCGGCACGCCGTAGCGTTCGGCGATCTCCTTGCGGCCCAGCACTTCCGCCTTCGCCCAGCCCTTGCCGACGTACACCACGGCAGTGGGCGTCGGCTCCTCGCGCACGAGCTGGAACAGGTCGCGGTCGCCGGTGATGACCTCCACCGCGGCGTCCCGCTCACGGGTGGCGAGCGCCCCGATGACGTCGTCGGCCTCGTAGCCCGCGGCCTCGGCGGTGGCGAAGCCGAACGCAGCCAGCACCTCGAGGATCACCGGCACCTGCGGGGTGAGCGTGTCCGGCACCTCCTCGACGTCCGCTTCGCTCTCGCCGTGACCCGGCACCGCGACCCGGTGCGCCTTGTAACTGGGCAGCAGGTCGGTGCGGAACTTCGGCCGCCAGTCCGCGTCCAGGCACGCCACCAGCCGCGACGGGCGGCGGTCGGTGAGGATGCGCGCGATCGTGTCGGTGAAGCCGCGCACCGCGTGCACCGGGGTCCCGTCGGGCGCGGTCATCGAGTCGGGCAGCGCGTAGAACGAGCGGAAGTACAGGCTGGCGGAGTCGAGCAAGGCGAGTGGTCCGGTCACCCGCACAGCGTGCCATGCCGGGCGCCGGACCATCAGTGCCGCGCCGAGTCAGCCCATCGGGGTGAACGACCGTGCGCCGGTCACCGACCAGGCCCGCGTCACCCGCCCGTCGACCACGGTCAGCTGATCGATGCCGCTGTGGCCCTCCGGGACGTCATCCCAGGTCGCCCGCCAGCGCAGCACCACCTCGGAGCCGGCCTCGAGCTGCGGGATCTCCAGCTCGAACACCAGCCCGGGGTGGATTTCGAGCCAGTGCTTGATGAACCCGGCGAAGTCGTCCGGCCCACGCAGGCCGTCGCCGCCCGGGCCCGAGCCGAACCGGATGCGGAAGTCCGGGTCGATGATCTCGTGCGCGAGCCCGAAGTCGCCGTTCCACAGCGCGGTCCACTTCTCGCCGATATTCATGGTCGTTCCTCTCCGTCGGTTACGGGGTCGGCGACCACCTTCACGGCCTACCGCGACACCGTGCTGTCGGTGTTCACGATCACGTCCAGCCCGATCAACTCGGCCCCGGCCGCGCTCACCGTGTCGAGGTCCACCCGCCGCTCCGGCACCGGCTCGTCGAGCACCTCGGCGGAAGCGACGCGGTCCAGCCGGAAGCCGCGCACGTCGTCACGCAGCCGGCACCACGCGATCAGGTACCAGTGGTCACCGCCGAAGAACCCCAGCGGCTCGACCACCCGCTCGCTGGTCACGCCGGCGCGATCGGTGTAGCCGATCCGCAGGACTCGTCCCGTCCGCAGCGCTTCCCGCAGCTGCCGGGACAGCTGCGGCGCGGCCGGCGTCAGCATCCGGATCCGCCCGGCCTCCCGGGCGGTCTCGGCGCGGGCCGCCGCCGGCAACACGGCGAGCACCTTCTGCAACGCACCCCGCGCGGCGTCGGCGAACGGCGTGCCCGCCAGCGTGTGCAGGCCGACGGCGAGC
This sequence comes from Amycolatopsis sp., assembly GCA_036502365.1. Classification (GTDB taxonomy): domain Bacteria; phylum Actinomycetota; class Actinomycetes; order Mycobacteriales; family Pseudonocardiaceae; genus Amycolatopsis. Next base: position 15,153 of record DASXYS010000185.1, on the reverse strand, counting down.
GCGGTCGCCTCGGCGGGCGTGATGGCCAACGGCGGCAGGGTCCGATCGCGGTCGAGCACATAGCCGCCGGCACGGCCGGGCTCGGCGTAGATCGGCACGCTGGACTGCTGCAGCGCGGCCAGGTCACGCTCGATCGTGCGGCTGCTCACCTCGAAATGCCGCGCCAGCCAGCGGGCACTGCGCGGGCGCGGCGCGACGGCCCGCAACTCCTCGACGAGCGCGTACAGGCGGTCGGTCCGGTTCACGGTCGGCAACGCTAGCCGGTCGCCCCGGCGCTCGCCGCGGGTTGGTACAGCCGCACAATCCGGGCCCTGGTGCCTGGCAAACGCAGCCGCAGGATCAAGGCCCCGGCGCCGGGCAAGCACAGCCACACAATCCGGGCCCTGGTGCCGGGCAAGCACCGCTGCCGGCCCGCTTCGCGTTGCCCGCAGTACCACCCGCCACTGTTCGAAACTCCGGCCCGGACCGGGTGCCGGACCACTGCCCGCGCCGGTACTAGGCTCAATCTCATGTCGCGCCGATCCCTCCACACGCCTGCCCCCGATGCCGCCGCGCTCCGCGCCCGCCTCGACCGCGCCGCCGCCGCGGCCGCGAAGGCGGACACCGACGCCCTGCTCATCGCCCCCGGTTCCGACCTGCGGTACCTGCTCGGCCAGGCGGGCGGCTCGTTCGAGCGGCTGACGACCCTCGTGGTGCCCGCCGACGGCGTCCCGGCGCTGGTCGTGCCGAAGCTGGAAGCCCCCGGCTACGCCGACGTGCCCACCGCCGACCTCGGCATCGAGGTGCTCACCTGGGTCGACGGCGACGACGCGTACCGGCTGGTGGCCGACCGGCTCGGCAAGCCCGGCCGCGTCGCGGTCAGCGACTTCACCCCGGCCCTGCACGTGCTCGCCCTGCGCGCGGCCCTCGGCGACGCCGAGCAGACCCTCGCCGGACCCGTGGTGCGTGAGCTGCGGATGCGCAAGGACGCCGCCGAGATCGCCGCCCTGCGCGCGGCCGGCGCCGCCATCGATCGCGTGCACGCGCGCGTCGGCGAATGGCTCCGCGCGGGCCGCACCGAGGCCGAGGTGGGCGAGGACATCACCGCCGCCATCGTCGAGGAAGGCCACAGCCACGCGGACTTCGTCATCGTCGGCTCCGGCCCGAACGGTGCCAGCCCGCACCACGACGTGTCCGACCGCGTGATCCAGCGTGGCGACGTCGTGGTCGTCGACATCGGCGGCCCGCTGCCCGAGGGCTACAACTCCGACTGCACCCGCACCTACTCCGTCGGCGAGCCGCGCGACGCCGACGTCGCCGAGACGTACGCGGTGTTGCAGCGCGCGCAGCAGGCCGCGGTCGACGCGGTGCGCCCCGGCGTCACCGCGGAGCGGATCGACGCCGCCGCCCGCGAGGTGATCGACGCCGCCGGGTTCGGCGAGTTCTTCATCCACCGCACCGGTCACGGCATCGGCCTCGACGTGCACGAGGAGCCCTACATCATCGCCGGCAACCAGCTGCCGCTCGAGCCGGGCATGGCCTTCAGTGTCGAGCCCGGCATCTACCAGGCCGGCCGCTGGGGCGCCCGCATCGAGGACATCGTGGTGGTCACCGAGAGTGGCGTCGAGGCCTTCAACACCCGGCCGCACGAGCTGACCGTGCTGGACGCATGACCGTGCCCGGCCTGGAGCCGCTCGACCAGTCGATCGTGCAGGAGCTGGCGGCCGACGGGCGGCGCAGCTTCACCGACCTGGCCGAGCGCGTGGGGCTGTCGGTGTCCGCCGTGCACCAGCGCGTCCGTCGGCTCGAGCAGCGCGGGGTCATCCTCGGCTACACCGCGCGGCTCGACGGCGAGCAGATCGGCCTGCCGCTCACCGCGTTGATCTCGCTGACGCCCAACGACCCCGCCGCCCCCGACGACTACCCGCAGCGGATCCAGCACATCACCGAGATCGAGTCCTGCTACTCGGTCGCCGGCGACGAGTCCTACATCCTGCTCGTGCGGGTCGCCTCCCCGCTCGGCCTGGAGGACCTGCTGCGCCGCATCCGTGAAGCGGCGAAGGTCTCGACACGGACCACGGTGGTGCTCTCGACGCCGTTCGAAGGCCGGTCGCCGACGCTCTGAACGAGGAGAACGGCTCCCGACGGTGCGGTCACTGGTACGATAAAAAGTATGGCAACACGTAAGGTGACACTTTCCCTCGACAGCGGGGCGCTCGAGTTCGCCGAGCGAGCCGCGAGGGCACACGGGATTTCGGTCTCCTCCTGGCTGTCCAAAGCAGCCCGGCGCGAGGCGGTACGCACCGGTTACACCCCGCAGCAGGCGCCCGCCGCGCCGGCCGCGGAGTCGGACGAGGCCGAGCGGAGCGCGGCGGAAAAGGACATGCGTGCGCAGGGGTGAAGTCTGGACGTACCACCCCCCGACCGATCCGGCCAGGACCCGCACCGTGGTCCTGCTGTCCTCGGACGGGGTGAACGAATCCGAGCGGCCCTGGCTGCTCGGCACCGAACTGCTCGACCGCGACCCCCAGGACATCCTCGGGGTCGCCGTCGATGCCCGCTACTGGGTGTCGACGCTCAACCTCACGCGCCTGTACCGGCCCTGGTTCGACGAGCGCATCGCCGAGATCGACGCCGAGGTGCAGGAGAACATCGACGTCGCCCTGCGCGCCGCGCTCGATCTCTGATCACCGAGGGCCCGTTGATCAGCGGGCGGTGACCTCCGGGACCGAGTGGAGCTTGCCGTCCGGCCCGCTCAGGCAGGCGGCGTTGCCCTCGCGCACGGCGAGGAACTCGGTGAGGCAATCGGCGATCGCGGCGTGGCCCGCGGCGTTGGGGTGGAAGGACTCCTGCAGCGCGTGCTGCGCCCGGTCCGTCTGCCCGAGGTCGCTCAGGTGCAACGTCAGCCGGGTGAACCACTCCTTGGCCGGGTTCGCGCCGCCGCTGCACGCCTCGTGGTTCGCGCCCGCGCGGGCCAGGTCGAGGAACCGCGCGCCGCTCTGGACGGCGGCCTGCTTGAGGCCCGCCGAAAGCGTCGTGATGCCCGTGCCGGCGATCCAGCTCAGGTCATCGGTGCGGAACGGGCAGCCGTCGAGGCTCTGCAGGTTCGCCGGGATGCCCGGGCCGACCGGGGTGGCGTAGGACTGGAGCACCAGCTGGTAGTCCGCCGGCACGTAACCGGCCTGCGCCAGCACCTTCTTCACATCGCCGACGGCGTTCACCACCTTCGGCACCATCGCGTCCACTTTGGACTTCCAGGTCTGCTGCAGCGCCACGTTGCACGACGGCCCGCCGAGGCTGAACCACGCCTTGAAGCAGGCGGTCACCTGCGCGGAGAACTGCGGGTCGTCGTTCGCGCCCACGGCGATCACCACGGCGGCCACCCGGTGGTCCTTCACGACCTTCGCCAGCTGCCCGGCCTGCGAGGGCTCGCCCCACTGCGGCTGCCCGCCGAGCGCGACCTGCCCGGACGGCGCCCCGGAGCACGCGAGGTTCACCCGCGCCGTGACGCCGGGGATCTGCACCTTCTGCACAAACGCGTCCGCCGAGCGGTGGCACCAATCGCCGTTGCGGCCGTCGGTGTCCGGGGTGTAGCTGCCCGCGCCCTCGCCGGACACCGTGCTGTCGCCGATGGCGACCACGGTCAACGGGCCCGTGCCCGGCGGCCCCTGCCGCGGCAACGGCTGCCCGGTCCGGCTCGAAGCGCCGAAGAAGAGGAAGAGCCCCGCCAGAACGGCCACGCAGCCGAGGACCAGCGCCCCCCACCACCACCTGAATCGTCGCATCGCCGCCCGAGTCTAGCGAGCTGTGGCACCACGGGGGTTCGTCCTGGCCCGGTACTGGGACGTTCGTCACCACCGGGGACGCCGAGGGCCTCGTGCGGGCCCACCGCCGACCTGCGCCCATCGCCGGATTCTGTCCACAGTGGACCGGCGAGTGGGTACCCCTGTCAACCCCTCAAAGCGCGGCGCGCTTGCGTTCCAGCAGCTCCCGCTCGGCGTCATTCCCGCTGAGTTCGATCGCGTCGGCGTAGGCGGCCGAGGCCTCGCCGGTGCGCCCCAGCCGGGCGAGCAGATCGGCGCGGATGGCGTGGAACAGGTGGTAACCGCCCAGGTCGAGGGCGTCCACCAGGGCCAGCGCCGGGCCCGGGCCGTCGACCTCCGCGACGGCCACGGCCCGGTTGAGCGCGACCACCGGCGTCGGGGCGAGGACGAGCAAGTGGTCGTAGAGGCGGACGATCTGGGCCCAGTCGGTGTCCGCGACAGCCGGGGCATCGCTGTGCACGGCGTTGATCGCGGCCTGGAGCTGGTACGGGCCCGGCCGATCGCGGCGCAGGCACCGGCCTACCAGCTCCTGCCCCTCGGCGATCAGCGCGGCGTCCCAGCGGGTGCGGTCCTGGGCCGCGAGCAGCACCACGGCGCCGCCGGGGCCGGTGCGCGCGGGCCGGCGGGACTCGGTCAGCAGCATCAGCGCGAGCAGGCCGAGCACCTCCGGCTCGTCCGGCATCAGCCCGGCCAGCAGCCGGCCCAGCCGGATCGCCTCCGCGGCCAGGTCCGGCCGGCCCAGCGCCGGGCCCGCGCCCGCAGTGTGGCCTTCGGTGAAGACGAGGTAGACGACGGTGAGCACGGCGGTCAGCCGGTCCGGCAGGTCGGCGTCGCGGGGCACCCGGTACGGGATACGCGCGTCGCGGATCTTCGCCTTGGCACGGACGATCCGTTGCGCCATCGTGGGCTCGGGCACGAGGAACGCGCGGGCGATCTCGCCGGTGGTGAGCCCGCCGAGCAGCCGCAGGGTCAGCGCGACCCGCGCCGCCATGCCCAGCGCGGGGTGGCAGCAGGTGAAGATCAGCCGCAGCCGTTCGTCACGCACGGGCCCCTCCTCGACGGGTTCGGCGCGGGCGTGCAGGAGCGCGGCCTGGGCGTGCCGGTCGTCGCGGGAGGATTCGCGGCGAAGACGGTCGAGCGCCCGGTTCCGCGCCGTGGTCACCAGCCAGCCCGCCGGGCTCGGCGGGAGCCCGGCGGACGGCCAGCGGTCCGCGGCCACGGTGAACGCCTCCTGCACCGCCTCCTCGGCGAGGTCGAGATCGCCCAGCACCCGGGTCAGCACGGCGACGGTGCGGCCGTACTCGGCCCGGAACACCCGGTCCAGCGTCTCGGCGTCCACAGTGGACACGTTCAGGCCTCGCCGTGGAACGGCCGGACCTCCACGGGCAGGGTGGTGATCGCGGCGATCCGGCCCGCCCAGCCGAGCGCGGCGTCCAGGTCCGGCGCCGCGACGATGGTGAACCCGCCCAGATGTTCCTTGCCCTCGGTGAACGGGCCGTCGGGTCATCAGCACGTCGCCCTCCTTCGCCCGGACGACGGTGGCCGAGCCGGGCGCGTGCAGGCCGCCGGAGAACACCCAGGCACCGGCGGCCTTCAGCTCCGCGTTGAGCGCGTCGAGCTGCCCGGAGATCTCGGTGAGGACCTCGGCGGCGGGCACGGGGCCGTCGGGCTGGTAGATGCTCAGCAGGTACTGCTTCATCGGGAACTCCCTCTCCTCGGGTGCGGTCACTCCCTACACGAACCGGACCCGGCCGTTTCGACAGCGCTCAGCCGGAACCGGTGAGATCGGTGGTGGCGGCCAGTGCGGTCACGACGCCGGCGAGGGCGTCCAGCGCGGACGACCGGTGGCCGGGCCGCCACACCATCTCGGTGCGGGCGGAGTCCCCGGCGAGCGGCACGAAAACCACCCCGGTGCGGCGCAGGCTGTGGGCCGAACGCGCCAGCCGCGTGACGCCCACTCCGGCGGCGACCAGCCCGAGCAGCCCTTGCACGGTGGTGGCGCGCTGCACGACCCGCGGGGTGAACCCCGCGGCGGCGAAGTCGGCGTCGTACTTGCGGTGCCACGGCTCCCAGCTCACGCGCGGTGTCAGCACCCACGGCTCGTCGGCGAGTTCGGACAGCGTGAGCCTGGGCCGGTCGGCGAGCGGGTGCCCGTCCGGCAGCACCGCGCACACCTGCTCGGTGATCAGCGTCCGGCCGGCCAGGTCTTCGACCAGCGGCGGACGGGTGAAGGCGGCGTCGAAGCGGCCGGCGCGCAAGCCCTCGACCAGCTCCGCGATCGACACCTCCGCCGTGCTGAGCGTGAGTCCCGGGAGCTGGTCGCGCGCCGCCCGGACCACCGGTGGCAGCAGGTAGTTCGCGGTGGAGGCCAGGAATGCCAGCCGCAGTGTGCCGATCTCACCTCGCACGGCGCGCGCGAGCGTCGCGACTGCCTCTTCGGCGCGGTCCAGCACGGCGCGCGCCTCGGGCAGGAACACCTCCCCGGCGGGTGTGAGCCGCGCGCCCCGGCCGTCGCGGTCGAACAGCTTCGTGCCGAGGATCCGTTCCAAGACGGTGATCTGCTGCGAAAGCGACTGTTGTGCGACGTGCAGGCCGGCGGCGGCGCGCGTGAAGCTCGTTTCGTCGGCGGCAGCGACGAAGTACCGCAACTGCCGAAGCTCCGGGGTCACAGGCTCCGACTGTAGCCCCGTCAGGAAACCGGTGCTGGCGCCGGTGGCCGAGCGTCGCCAAGATCGGGAACCGGGACCACCTCCGGAGGGAAACCGATGACCTACACCGACGGCCGCGTCTGGCTGATCACCGGCTGCTCGACCGGCTTCGGCCGCGAGCTGGCGCTGGCCGCGCTGGCGGCCGGAGACCGGGTGCTCGCGACCGCGCGCCGCCCGGAGACCCTGGACGAGCTGGTCGAGCAGGGCGCGGGAAGGCTGCGCGCGGCGGCGCTGGACGTGACCGACTCCGCGCAGGTGCAAGCCGCGGTGAAGACCGCGCTGGACGAGTTCAGCCGGATCGACGTGGTGGTGAACAACGCCGGCCACGGCTCGGTCGGCGCGGTCGAGGAGCTGGCCGTCGACGAGCTGCGGGCACTGATGGACGTGATGTTCTTCGGCGCCGTCGAGGTCACCAAGGCGGTGCTGCCCTACCTGCGGGAGCAGGGGAGCGGCGTGGTCGTGCAGATGAGTTCCATGGGCGGGCAGACCGCGCCGCCGGGCTTCGGCGCGTATTGCGCCGCGAAGTTCGCGCTGGAGGGCATTTCGGAGTCGCTGGCCACGGAGGTCGCGCCGTTCGGCGTGCGGGTGCTCATCATCGAGCCGGGTGCCTTCCGTACGTCGTTCGGCGGCGGCGCGATGCACCGTTCGCGTGAGCTCGACGCCTACGCCGCTTCGACCGGCGACACCCGCGCGGCGATCAACAGCATGGACGGCACCCAGTCCGGCGACCCGGCCAAGGCGGCCGCCGCGATCGTCCGCGCGGCCGGCGATCCGAACGCGCCGCTGCGGCTCGCCCTCGGCGCCGACGCGGTGGAGGCGATCCGCGCCCACCACGAGTCCGTCGCCGCGGACCTGGCGGCATGGGAGGACGTCAGCCGGGCCACCGCGTTTTCTTGAGGCGTCCGAGAATATTCACGCAACACATTTTTAGCCGATAATCACAGACCGCACGGAATTGATCAGCGTGGTGCCACAAAACTGCTGACCGGCAAAGGGATGACGAGCCTGGCGTGATTTCGGGGGCCAGGGTAGGACTGATGGTGCATGGCCGCCGCATGACAGCCCACGATTTGGAGTCATCATGGCCGATCCCAGCACCAACCGTACGCCGGTCGACCTCGACCGGATCCGGACCGAACTCGCCGCACAGGGACACCCGTGGATCATGGGCGAGACCACCATGACCATTCTCGGCGAAGACCAGCGCGGATTACGGCTCGGTGTTCCGTTGCCACGGGAAAACGAGCGAAGACAACTGGAATCTCAGGCGAAAACCCTCGCCGCGGGCCAGGCTGCGCGGGCGGCCGCCGTGGCCGGCGCGGGCGTGGGCGCGCAGTTCGACGGACGAGACGTCGGCGGCGCGAATTTTGTCACACCCGTCAAGGATCAAGGCGACTGCGGTTCTTGCGTCGCTTTCGGTGTGGTCGGGACGATGGAGACCGTCGCCGCGTATACCCGCGGCCAGCCCGGGCTTCAATTGGATCTGTCCGAAGCACATTTGTTCTACACGCACGGCAGGAATGACAACGCCACCTGCGACACCGGATGGATGCCGGATCGCGCGCTGAAAGCGTGCCACGACGTCGGTATCACTTACGAGAATTACTTCCCGTACAGCCCACGGAATCGGTCCGGCGCCGTGCTGAACGCCGATTGGCCGAACCGTCTTGCCACGGTCCCGTCGTTCGGAGACCTGACCGGCAACCCGGCGGCGATGAAGGCACAGCTCACCGCCCGCGGCGCGCTGGTCGCCTGTTTCCTGGTCTACCAGGACTTCTTCGCCTACCGCAGCGGCGTCTACCGTCACGTGACCGGCGATCTGGCCGGCGGCCACTGTGTCACCATCGTCGGCTACGACGACAACCAAGGCTGCTGGATCGCGAAGAACAGCTGGAGCACCGGCTGGGGCGACAACGGATTCTTCCGGATCGGCTACGGCGAGTGCGGCATCGAGACCTGGCAGGTCGAGCAGGTCGGCGCCGTGAACCTGCGGGCCTGGACCGGCTCGACGCCGGTGCTCGGGCTGTGGAGCAACGACTCGGACCGCAACACCTGGGCTTACCTGCAGAACCTCGGCTGGCTGCACCTGGCCGCCGACGACGAGGTGATCAACAAGGCGATGCTCGTCGAGCTCATCGCCGCGAAGCAGGGCGGCCGTCCGGTCAACGCGTTCAACAGCAACGGCACCATCATCGAAACCTACGTGTTCTAGGAGCGCCAAGATGGCCGCATCGACCAGTCCGGCCGGCGCGCCGGCCCCGGCGGCACTGTCCGCCGGCGCCAGCCCCGACACCGCACCCCAACCGCTCACCCCGGACCAGCTGACCGCGACGAGCACCATCGCCACGGTGACAACGACCGCGGAGCCCCTGCTCAGCCCGCCCGGCGCGCCGCAGGCCGCGGCCGCGGGCGCCACCGCTGCCGCCGTGTGGCAGTCGACCAAGAAGGTCCTCTCGCTGTGGACCAACAACGCCGACCGCAACGGTTACGCCTACGTCGACGGCATCGGCTGGAAGCGTCTGGCGACAACCAGCGACAGCGTGCACGAAGCGCTGCTGATGCTCGCCAGCTCCGCCCGCCTGGCCGGTTCCGTCACCTATCCCGAGGCCGGCGACGGCCTCGTCCACGAGATCTATCTCTGGTAACCGGGCCACGGCGACCAGGTCGTGGGAGCGCCCGCAGCCCCGTCCGGGCGGCGGGCGCGCCCGCGCCGAGCGGGAGGGAGACCCGATGCAAGTAGTCACGATCGAGGACGACACCAGCACGCTGACGCTCGCGCCCGGTGACCAGGTCGAACTCCGCCTGCCCGAGAACGCCGGCACCGGCTACCAGTGGCAGCTCGACCCGCTCGACCTGCCGCTGCTCGTCGTCGACGAGGCGCTGAAACCGGCGGCGGGACAGCCTGGCGCGACCGGCGAACACCGGTTCCTGCTGCGGGCCGGGGGACCGGGGGAGACGAGCGTCGCGGCCCGCCTGGTCCGGCCGTGGGACACCACGCAGGTGGCCAGGCAGTTCCGGCTGGCCGTGCGGGTCCGTTAGCCCGCGTCCTGCCAGGGATCGACACTGCGCAGCAGCACGCGCACCTGCCCGGGGTCGGTGATCTCCGCCTCGACGCCGTTGGGCAGGGCGATGATGAGGTGCGTGTCCTGCGCGACACAGGCCGCTGCCGTCGCGGCCAGCACCGCGGAACCACCGCCGTCCACCGCGGTCGTCCTGGTCAGGTCGACGACGACGCGGCGGGCCTCCTGTTCGAGCGCTTGCTCGATGAGGCGGTGGTAGGCCGGGGCGACGCCGCCGTCGAGCACGCCGTCCACAGTGAGAAGGACTTCTCCGTCAAGAAAGACGCTCAGCAGGCTCATCCTGGCCTCCAACCGCCAAATGGCACCGGCTTCACCGGAAATTCCAGCGTACGGCAGGCTCAGCGGACGTTGCGCGTTGAGTGACGAGTTCGAATAGTCACGCTTCGGCCAAGCCTGATGACGCACCGCGTTCGCGCCGGCGTGGGCCGGTTCCCTTCAGGCCGCCCGCTCAAACCCGGTGCCGCGCGTCGTGCCCCTGCGTACCGGGAGGTCTTCCTGGCCGGGCACTGTTCTTTGACCCCCGCGCGAACCGTCGCCGACAGTGGATCGGAATCGATTCCGATCTCACCGACGAGAAGGCGGACTCATGCATCGACGCAGCTCGGCGCGCCGGACCACCAAGCGGCTCTCCATCCTCCTCACCACGCTGGCCTTCCCGCTGGCCACGGCGATGGCGGGCGCTCCGGCCGAGGCGGCCGAAACCTGGACGACCGTCTTCCAGGACAACTTCGACGGGGCCGCCGGTACCGGGCTGAACACCCAGGACTGGCTCTACGACAAGGGGACCGGTTACCCCGGCGGCGCCGCGAACTGGGGCACCGGCGAGATCGAGACCGCCACCGACTCCACCGACAACGTCTACCACGACGGCAGCGGGCACCTGGTCATCAAGCCCCTGCGTGACGGCGGCGGCAACTGGACGTCGGGCCGGATCGAGACCCAGCGCACCGACTTCGGCGCGCCCGCCGGCGGCCAGATGGAGATGAGCGCGACCCTGCAGCAGCCGAACCCGGCGAGCGGCCTCGGCTACTGGCCCGCGTTCTGGGCGATGGGCGCCGACGCGCGCCCGGTCGGCGCCACGAACTGGCCCAGCATCGGCGAGATCGACATCATGGAGGACGTCAACGCGCTCAGCAAGCACTCCACTACGTTCCACTGTGGACAGTGGGCGGGCGAGTGCCATGACCCGGACGGCATCACCAGCGACCTCCAGGACTGCGCGGGCTGCCAGACCGGTTACCACACCTACTCGGTGATCGTCGACCGCCGCGACGCCGCCGCTGAGGAGCTGCGCTTCTCCCTCGACGGCACGCAGACCTACTCGGTCAAGCAGAACCAGGTCTCCGACGCCACCTGGAAGGCCGCGGTCGACCACGGCTTCTTCGCCATCTTCGACGTCGCGATCGGCGGCTCGTACCCGAACAAGGTCTGCGGCTGCACCTCGCCCTCGGCCGACATCACCCCGGGCGCGGGCATGAGCATCGACTCGTTCACCGTCAAGACCAGCACCAGCTGACCGGGGCCGGCTGGCTGACTGGTGCCAGAGAGAGGGATGGCCTCCTTGCCGGGTCGGGGGACCGGCAAGGAGGCCATCTGCTTTCTACCGCATCTCGGCGGCTACGGGTAGCTCACCACGTCGACCGGGACGGTCCCCGATGGGGTGGTTCCGCCTGCGTCGTTGATCACATGGGTGATCGTGCCCCGGTAGTTGAGGGACACCGTGAGCAGGCTGTGGAACCGCACGCCGGCGTTGTTCGGCACCTCGAACGCGTGGTAGCTGGAGACCGCGGGGTTGGTGTCGAAGAAGCAGTAGCTGCCCAACCCCCAGGCCTCATGCGAGGTCACGTTCGCGCCCACCTTGTACGCGGCGTACCCGGCGACGCCCGATGGCGCGTTCCACGAAGCCTGGTTCGGCACGTCGTAGGGCATCTCGTTCTGGAAGAAGATGGTCTTGCCGCCCTGGCCGTTCCAGATCACCTGGTATTTCTGGTAGTGCTCGACGAACAGGCCGGTGGCCAGCACGTTGTTGCCGTTGACGAGCACACCGGTGTCGGCGGTGTTGGTGGTCCAGCCGACGGTGCCGGCATTGCCGTGGTCGGCCCGCCAGGCCCAGGTGTGGTCGATGATCGTGTTGTTGCTGTTCACGACCAGGCTGTTCGTGGCCTTCCCGGCGAGCTGCCCGCCGATCCGGAAGAACACGTCCTGCAGGGTGGCCGGGTTCGCCGCGTGGTCAGCGGTGGACCCGGACGCGCCGACGGTCAGCAGCGCCTGCGAGTTCGTGGTGCCGGCGTCGAACAGCAGGCCCTTGACGCGGACGCCGTCGACGTCGGCGACCTGCATGGCGTTGACGCCGTTGTCCGGCACCAGCGTCGGGTAGCCGACGCCGAGCACCACGGTGTTCGCCCGGGTGACGTTGAGTGTCTGGTTCAGGTGGTAGATGCCCGGGGTGAAGAACAGGTTGCAGCCTGAGGAAAGCGCGCTGTTGATGGTCGCGGCGGTGTCGCCCGCCTTGACCACGTAGAACTGGCTCATCGGCAGCGACGAGCCCGGGGTGCTGCCGCTCGCCCAGCTCGGCCCGGACGCGTTCGTGCGCAGTGAAGGCAGGAAAACGCGGTAGTTGCCGCTGCCGTCGACGTAGAGGTACGGCACGTCGCGCGAGACCGGGGTGGTCGCGAGCGTCGTCTCCGGCGGGTTGGGGAACGTGGTCGCCGGGGCGCCCGTGGTGCCGGAGAAGACCATGTTCCAGACACCGCCGGCCCAGCTGCCGAGTGCGGAATCGCGGGTGTACCACTGCTGCTGCGAAATGGACGCGGTCTGCCCGGACACGCGGGTGTCGGCGATGTAGCCGCCGCTCGCGTAGCCATAGCTCGCCGGGTACAGCTGGAGCCCGCCGCGCACGTCCATCCGGCGGAACGGCGCGGCCTGCGCCACTGCCCAGCGGTCGTTGCCGCTGGACGGCGTGACCGCCATGTTCTCCGCGGAGCGCCAGAAGTTCTGCAGCGCGACCCCCTGGTCGGAGGCGTTGAACGCGTCCACGGTGATGTCGCCGTTGATCTGCACGTCGTCCGGGTTCTGCCCGAGGCCCGCGACGGAGGTGTAGAAACCGACGTCGTCGTGCACGTTGTAGGTGCCCGGCTTGAACAGGTGCGCGACCCGCCGGTCGGCGAACTGCGCGGTGAGGGTGTCCTTCTGGGCGTTGAAGTCGGTGTCGAGCTGCGACTGGATGGTCGCGGCGGACATGCCCGGGTCGAAGATCCGCACGTTCGGCCCGAAGTTCGGCACGTTCGGCTGCGTGGTGCAGCCCGCCTGCGCGCCGATCGTGTAGGTCGCGCTGGTCACGGGGGAGTTCGCCGAGCCGGACTTGATCGCGATCGCCGAGATCGTGCGCGAGGTCGGCACGCTGATCGGGGCGCTGTACAAAGTGGACGATGCCGTGGGGGTCGAGCCGTCGGTGGTGTACCGGATGCTCGCGCCGGACGTCGCCGTCGTGAGGGTCACCGTCTGGGCGCCGGCGTAGTTGCCGCCCGCGGGGCTGAAGGTGGGGGAGGCGGCCGTCCCGGTCGCACCGCCCTGGGTGTAGCTGAAGTGCGGGGTGTCGTACTGGGGCCCGCTCTTCTCGTAGGTGAACCAGTAGTCCAGCACGGTGCCGGTGCTCAGGCCGCCGACGGTGTAACTCCAGGTGCCGGAGCTGTTGGTCATCCGGACGTTCTGCTGGCCGACCCCGGGGACACCGGTGTAGTGCACGTCGACGTAGAGCGACGCGGTGACCGGGGTGAAGGAGATCTGCGCCTGGGTGCTGCTGAGCTGGGTCGCGCTCTGGGTGTAGTCGGCCGCGGCCGAAGCGGCGGGGGCCACGAGTCCCGCGCCGGCCAGCAGGCCCGCCGCGGCGAGCGCGAGAGCGGCGAGGGAACCCCGCCGAGGTCTTCGGGACACCTGACGTCTTCGGGGCAACACAAAGGTCCGGTTCACGCCGTGACACCTCCGCCGTTGGAAATCCACTGCCGCTGGAATGCGCTGCTGTTGGGAATGCACTGACGAGCATTTTGTTGCGAGTCACAACAAAGTAGCTCCCGGCCTGCGCGGCGACCGTCACGAGTCGGTAACATTTGTCTGGACCAATGATCGAAAACTGTCACGGTCCGCAATTCCCTCCTTCGGCCGGGTGATCCGCGACCGGGTGACGTGCGACCATCTTCTGTCTCAGCGTGTTCACATTCTCCGAGGAGGCAGGATGTCACCCTCTCGCGGCAAAACCCTGGTCCGTGCGCTCGCGGCGGCGGTGTTGGCCGCGGCCACCGTCGTCCCGCTTTCGCTGGTCACCGCGACGACGGCCGAGGCGACGCCGCTTCTGCGCGGCGGCCTGGTGAACTTCGCCTGCTCGGCTTCGGGGCAGCTGCACTGCCTCGGCAAGGCGGTGAAGTCGCCGCACGGCCGCGGCCCGCTGCTCACCTCGACCCCCGTCGGCTACGGGCCGGCCGAGATCCAGGCCGCGTACAACCTCGGCGGGCTCCACGGGGACGGCCGCACCGTCGCGATCGTCGACGCCATGGACGCGCCGACCGCCGAGGCCGACCTCGCGCAGTTCCGCTCCGCGCGCGGGCTTTCGCCGTGCACCACGGCGAACGGCTGCTTCAAGAAGGTGAACCAGAACGGCGCGGCGAGCCCGCTGCCCGCCGGCGACTACGGCTGGGCCGAGGAGATCAGCCTCGACCTCGACGCCGTGTCGTCGACCTGCCCGGACTGCCACATCCTGCTCGTCGAAGCGAATTCCGCGGACAGCGACCCGCTGATGACCGCCGTCGACACCGCCGCGGCGACCCCGGGCGTCGTAGCCATCTCCAACAGCTACGGCGGCACCGAGGACCCGACCATCACCGCCGCCGACGCCCATCTGAACCACCCGGGCATCGCCGTCACCGCGTCTTCGGGTGACTCCGGCTACGGCGTCAGCTGGCCGGCGTCCTCGCCGTACGTCACCGCTGTCGGCGGCACCACGCTGAGCAAGGCCGCGGGCACCACCCGCGGCTGGTCGGAAACGACGTGGTCGGGCAGCGGCAGTGGCTGCTCCACGATCGAGACGAAACCCTCCTGGCAGCACGACACCGGCTGCGCGAAGCGGACCGTCGCGGACGTCGCCGCAGTGGCCGACCCGAACACCGGGCTGGGGGTCTACGACACGTACAACAGCTGTGGCAACTCGGCTCTGTGCGACCTGCTCCTCTCGCTCGGGCTCGCGCAGGGCGCCGACGGCTGGGTGCAGGTCGGCGGTACCAGCCTGTCCTCACCGGTGATCGCGAGCGTGTACGCGCTGGCCGGGAACTCCGTCACCGCCGGGTCTTCGCCGTACGCGCACCCCGATGGCCTGTACGACGTCACGTCCGGCAACAACGGCAGCTGCAGCGGCTCCTACCTGTGCACCGCGGGTGCCGGCTACGACGGTCCGACCGGGCTCGGCAGCCCGCACGGCACGGCGGCCTTCTGAGTCGACGCCGCCGTTGCCGGGTCAGCGGCCCAGCAACGGCGGCATCACCAGCTCGGCGAAGTCCTGCAAGTCCTGTCGCT
>DASXYS010000184.1:0-15409 GCA_036502365.1 Amycolatopsis sp. | reverse complement strand
ACGCGGCCGAAGGGCAGGGCGGACAGCTGGCTCGCGACGCCGTCACTGGCCGCGGCCATCGCGGTGATCCGCTCGGTCGCGACCGGGCCCGGGTTGACGCCGACGACGCGGATGTTGTCGCGCGGGCCGGTGCCGCCCAGTGCTTTGGTGAACGCCATCAGGGCGGCGTTCCCGGCGCTGCCCGCGATGTAGCCGGCGGTGGGCCGCTCGCCCGCGGCGCCGATGTCGTTGACGATCACGCCGTGGCCGCGCTCGCGCATCCGCGCGTAGACGAGCCGGGTGAGGTCGACGTAGCCGTAGACCTTGAGATCCCAGCCGTGCCGCCAGGCCTCGGCGCCGACCTGGTCGAGCGAGCCGGCCGGGATGTCGCCGGCGTTGTTGACCAGGATGTCGGCGTCGGCGTCGGCTTCGGCGAGCCGTTCGAGGTCCGCGGGCACCCGCAGGTCGACGGCATGCACGGCCACCTCGACACCGTGGGCTTCCCGCAGCCGCACGGCGAGGCCTTCCAGCGCGTCCGCGCCCCGGGCCGCGAGGTGCAGGTGACAGCCCTCCCCGGCCAGCACCTCGGCGACGGCGGCGCCGATGCCCTTCGACGCGCCGGTGACCAGCGCGCGCTTGCCCTTGAGATCCAGGTCCATGGACGTCCTCACCTTTTCGCTACCCAGCCTGCGAAATCGAGGCTACTCACTTTTGATCATGGCCAGGGACTCCGACCACAGCCGGGCGGCGTGCTCCGGGTCCAGGGCATACCCGGCGACACCCCGCCGTACCCCGGGGCGGTGCTCCGCGGCCACCTGGCAGTCCTCGAAGTACTGGCCCGTGACGCCCTCGACGAGCGGCGAAGCGGCGAGCAGCACCGACGTCGCCGCGCCCTGCTCGGCGTTTTTCCACGAGACGTCCGAGCTTCCCGGGTCGAAGGACGCGGGCGCGGCGGCGATGGCACCGACGTGCCGGCCGAGCGCGGTCTCGGTGATCCGGCCGGGGTTCAGCGCGTTGACGGCGATTCCGTCGGCACGCCAACGCTTTGCCGCCTCGACGGCGAACAGGACGTTGGCCGTTTTCGACTGGCCGTAGGCAATCCACCGATCGTACGGGCGCCGGCGGAAGTGGATGTCGGCGAAATCGACGTCGGCGTTCACGTGGCCGACGGAGCTGACCGAGACCACCCGCGCGCCCCCGGCGGACGCGAGCGCGCTGCGCAGCCCGGTGGCCAGGGCGAAGTGGCCGAGGTGGTTGGTGGCGAACTGCAGCTCCCAGCCTTCGGGCGTGCGCAGCTCCGGCGTCGCCATCACGCCGGCGTTGGCGACCAGGATGTCGAGCGGCCCGGTCCAGCCGGCCACGAACTCCGCGACCGATCCCCGGTCGGCCAGGTCCAGCCGGGCCACGCGCGCGCCGATGCCGGCGGCGACGCGCTCGCCCGCGGCGACATCGCGGACGGCCAGGGTGACCTCGGCGTTCGCGCCCGCCAATGCCCGCGCGGTCTCGGCGCCGAGCCCGGACGCGCCGCCGGTGACCACCGCGCGCCGTCCGGTGAGGTCGAGACCCGCGACGACCTCTGCGGCCGTCGACGTGGCGCCGAAGGGAATGGTGACGGACATGAGGGCCTCGCTCCCGCAACGGGACCCGGACAACCGGAGCCGGGTCCGCTTACCTCAGCATAAGCGGACTCGGCTCCGGTTGGCTACTCCTGAGACCCGGCTCTCAGGCCACCGGCCCGGTGCCGCGAGAACCAGGAGCCGATCAGTGCGGGCAGCGAAGGCCCGCCACGCAGGCACCAGAGCGCGATCACCGGATCGCAGATCGCGCAGCCGAACGACGAGTGCGCGAACGCGGGGATGATCGGCGCACCGCGCAGGTGGTGCAGCACGTCCCAGCCGGCGTGCAGCAGCCAGGCGACGCCGATCCAGGTCCACGACTCCAGGCCGCGGTACGCGCAGTAGGTGACCGCGGCCGTGAACACGAACTCCCACGGCCCGAAGGTGCCGCTGCTGAGGTAAGCGGCGCCGGCGCCCGCGACCATGATCGCGTTGAACCGGCGCCGCGAGGGTTCGCGGATCAGGGACATGACCACTGCGTAGAGGCCACCGATCAGCACCGGCGCGAGAACATCCATACCGGGGACGCTAACCGCGGCCCGGGCGCACCGGAACGGACCGGGCTGCCACCTTCCGCGCAGTTCTCGCCACCGGAAGCCTTGGCGCGAAAGGCACTCAGGGCAGCCGGTACTCAGGGCAGAGCGTCGAGGAACGGCCGGTGCGCGTCCTGGAACGCCCAGCCGTAGTAGTGGTCCCAGTTGATCGACCAGGTCATCAGCCCGCGCAGGGCCGGCTGGGTGCCGCCGTGCAGGGTGTAGCCGCCGCAGCCGGAGTTCTTCACCAGGCAGGTCACCGCGGTCTGGACATCGGCCGGGGCGACGAAGCCGTTGCCCGCGCTGACCGCGGCCGGGAGGCCGACCGCGATCTGGTCGTCACGCAGGCCGGGGAAGGTCTTCCCGGTGTCCCCCACCGGAAAGCCCGCCTTGAGCATGTCCGCCATGGCGATCGGGAAGTCCGCGCCGCCCATGGTGTGGTACTGGTTGTCGAGCCCCATGATCGGGCCGGAGTTGTAGTCCTGGACGTGCAGCACGGTCAGCGAGTCGCGCAGCGCGTCGATCACGGGCAGGAACGCGCCGCGGCGGGTGTCGCCGCCGTTGCTGCCGCCGCCGTAGAACTGGTAGCCGGTCTGGACGAGGAACGTCTCGGGCGCCATGGTGAGCACGAACTCGCTGCCGTAGTGGGACTTCAGCGACTTCAGCGCGGAGATCAGGTTGACCACCACGGGGGTGGTCGGGTTCTGGAAGTCGGTGTCGCCGGCGTCGAGGGTGAGGGAGTGGCCCTCGAAGTCGACGTCCAGGCCGTCGAGGCCGTACTTGTCGATGATCGCCGAAACCGAGGTGACGAACGCGTCGCGCGCGGCCGTGGTGGTCAGCTGCACCTGGCCGTTGGCGCCGCCGATGGAGATCAGCACCTTCTTGCCCTGCGCCTGCTTCGCGCGGATGGCCGCGATGAAATCGGCGTCGCTCTCCACCCCCGCGCATTCCGAGGCGGGACAACGGTTGAACTGGATGTCGCCGGAGGTCGGCGACGTCGGCTCGCCGAACGCGAGGTCGATGACGTCCCAGGCCGCCGGCACGTCGGCGAGCTTCACGTAACCCGAGCCGTTCGCGAAGCTCGCGTGCAGATAGCCGATCAGCGAGTGCTTGGGCAGGCTCGCCGCCCCGGCGGCACCGGGCGTGGCGACCACCCCGGCCAGGGCCACGGCCAGTGCGGCGAGGAAAACGGACAGTCGGGAACGCCTCATGACGGGCCTCCGGTGTCGGCGGGGAGCCCTTATTGTCTGGACCACTGTGGGAAATGTCCAGACCATTCGGCGAAGCGGCCGGAATTCGCCACGGCGTCCCCGTGGCGCCCGGTAGCCCCGGATGCCCCGGCCCGGCGTGCGGGCCCAGTGCATCCGGAGCACCCCCAGTGCCCGGTGCGCCGCAGTGCTCAGCCGAACTGGCCGACCTGGTACTCCCCCGCGGGCTGGCGCGCGATGATGTTGAGCCGGTTGAAGGTGTTGATCAGGGCGATGGCCGACACCAGCGCGCCGAGCTGCTCCTCGTCGTAATGCTTGGCGGCGTTCGCCCACACCTCGTCCGAGACGCCGCCGGCCGCGTCGGCGAGCCGGGTGCCCTCCTCGGTCAGCTCCAGCGCGGCGCGCTCGGCCTCGGTGAACACTGTGGCCTCGCGCCAGGCAGCGACGAGGTTGAGGCGCGTCGAGGTCTCACCGGCGTGGGCCGCCTCCTTCGTGTGCATGTCGAGGCAGAACCCGCAGCCGTTGATCTGGCTGGCACGGATCTCCACCAGTGCCCGCGTTTCGGCGGGCAGGGAGTCCACGACCACCTTCGACGCGGAGACCAGCTGCTGCAGGAACTTGGTCGTGGCCGGGTTGGCGAAGAGATTGAGACGAGCATCCATGGCGAACTCCCCATGTCGTAGCCGGTGCTTACCCCTCCTTGACGAACCGGCCGGGCGAGATGTGACAGCACCGCGTGTGACCTGCGTCTCGCGGGGGCTCACTGTCCAGGATGGACGGTCAGGCGCACGTCTTCGGCCAGGCGGTACGGCCGGCTGTCGACGATCGCGCCCAGCAGCCGGCGCAGGCGGGAGACCTCCGCCCGGACCGTGACGAGGTGGTCCGCGTCGCCGTGCAGCGACCGGCTCAATGCCTCGGCGGACAGCCCTTCGTGGCCCGCTTTCCCCAGCAGTACCAGGATTTCCGCGTGACGCCGGGTGACCGGGCGCCGCCAGCCGGTCTCCCCGATCCGCAGGCTCAGCACCGGCGCGCGGCCGAGGTCGAGGTCGAGCACCACCGGCCGGGCGAGCCCGGCCGGGCGGACCAGCCAGCCGTCGCCGAGTGGCTCGGGCAGGCACGCGCCAAGGCCGGGCACGGCGAGGACCTGGCCGGGCCGGGGCGCGGCGATCCGCTCGGCCACCGCGACCCCCACGCTGTGCGCGACCCAGCCGTCGGAGTCCACCAGCAGGGCCGGGCCGGCGGCCAGCACCGGTTCCCCCGCCCGCCGCAGCCGTTCCAGGCGCTGCCGGTGCGAATGCCACAGCTGCGACTCCGCCAGCCGGCGGCCGGTCTCCACCAGCGCGCCGACCGCCGGGTGCAGGGTCAAAGCCGGGCCGCTGACGTCGATCACGCCGAGCAGCTCGCCGGTCCGCGGGTCGTGGATCGGCGACGCCGTGCAGTACCAGGGGTGCTGGTTCTGCTCGAAGTGCTCACCGGCCAGCAGCTCGACCGGGGCGGCCTCGGCGAGCGCCGTGCCGATCGCGTTCGTGCCCACCCTGGTCTCGGTCCACTCGGCGCCCTCGGCGAACCCCAGTGCGTCCGCGCGACGCCGGACGGCCGAAGATCCTTCCCGCCACAGGATTACCCCAGCTGAATCCGTGACGACCAGGAGCATGTGGCCGGCGTCGGACATCGCGCCGATCACCTGCCGGAGGTCGCCGATCACGTGCCGCAGCGGGGAAGTGTGCCGCCGGCGCGCGACCTCGGCCTCGGGCACGGAGTCCCGCTCGTTCATGCTGTCGGCGGCCAGGCCGAGGCTCAGTGCCCGGGACCACGAGCGGGAGACGAGCGGGCGCGGCGGCACCAGTGGCCGTCCGCCGCCGATCACGGCCTCGTGCATCCGCACCAGGTCACGGGCGTGGGCGGGCAGGCTGCGCCCCGGGGGAACCGCGCTGTGCACAGCCAAAGTCCACCTCCCGCGCCGTCGCGTCGGCAATCCAGCATAGGTCGCCTCCGGGCCCGGTACCAAGGAGCCGGCCGGCGTGCAACTCGCTGCAACCCTTGCCGCCGGACCGGGCCAGGGCGTGTGATCGGGGTTACACCACGACACCGGAGTCAGGGAGTAGCCATGACGCAGACGGCCGACCGGATCGCGCCCGCGGAATCGCCACAGGCCCGGGTGGAGGACTGGCTGGCCCGGTTCGAGGCGGCGCTGGCCGCCCGCGACGCCGAGGCCGCGGCCGCGTTGTTCGCGGTCGATTCCTATTGGCGCGACCTGGTTTCCTTCACCTGGACCCTCAAGACCGTGGAGGGCCGCGAAGGTGTGGCCGGCCTGCTGCGCGCCTGCCTGGACAGCACCGATCCCCGCGGGTTCCGCACCACCGAGCCGGTCACCGAAGCCGGCGGCGTGGCGGAGGCCTGGATCGAGTTCGAAACCGCCACCGGCCGGGGCAAGGGCTACCTGCGCCTGAAGGACGAGGGCGCGTGGACGTTGCTCACCAGCCTCCGTGAGCTCAAGGGTTTCGAGGAGCCGGAGCGCGACCGCCGGCCCAAGGGCGTCGACCACGGCGTGGTCAGGGGCCGCCGGTCGTGGGCCGAGAAACGGGCCGACGAGCAGGAGCGGCTGGGCGCCGAGGAGCAGCCGTACGTGGTGGTCGTCGGCGGTGGGCAGGGCGGCATCGCCCTCGGCGCGCGGCTGCGCCAGATCGGCGTGCCCGCGCTGGTCGTCGAGCGCAACGACCGGCCCGGCGACTCCTGGCGCAACCGGTACAAGAACCTCTGCCTGCACGACCCGGTCTGGTACGACCACCTGCCCTACCTGCCGTTCCCGGAGAACTGGCCGGTGTTCGCGCCCAAGGACAAGATCGGCGACTGGCTCGAGATGTACACCCGCCTGATGGAGGTGCCGTACTGGACGCGGTCCACGGTCACTTCCGCCTCGTTCGACGAACAGGCGCAGCAGTGGCGGATCGTCGTCGACCGCGACGGTGCGGAGGTGGTCCTCGCCCCGCGACACCTGGTGTTCGCGACCGGGGTGTCCGGGAAGCCGAACATCCCGTCGTTCCCCGGCATGGATGTGTTCGAGGGCGACCAGCACCACTCCTCGGCGCACCCGGGCCCGGACGCCTACGCCGGGAAGAAGGCCGTGGTGATCGGCTCGAACAACTCCGCCCACGACATCTGCGCCGCCCTGTGGGAGCACGGCGCCGACGTGACCATGGTGCAGCGGTCCTCCACCCACATCGTGAAGTCGGATTCGCTGATGGAGCTGGGCCTCGGCGACCTGTACTCCGAGCGCGCGGTGCGCTCCGGCGTCACCACCGAGAAGGCCGACATGATCTTCGCGTCGATCCCGTACCGGATCATGCCCGCGTTCCAGACCCCGGTGTACGACCGGATCCGCGAGCGCGACGCGGACTTCTACGCCCGCCTCGAAGCGGCCGGCTTCGACCACGACTGGGGTGACGACGGGTCCGGCCTGTTCCTGAAATACCTGCGGCGCGGCTCCGGCTACTACATCGACGTGGGCGCGGCGGAACTCGTCGCCGACGGCAGCATCAAGCTCGCCCACGGCCAGGTCGGCCACCTCACCCGTGACGCCGTGATCCTCGCGGACGGCACCGAGCTGGAGGCCGACCTCGTCGTCTACGCGACCGGCTACGGCTCGATGAACGGCTGGGTCGCCGACATCGTCGGCCAGGAGACGGCGGACAAGGTCGGCAAGTGCTGGGGGCTGGGCTCCGCGACGACGAAGGACCCCGGCCCGTGGGAGGGCGAGCAGCGCAACATGTGGAAGCCCACGCAGCAGGAGGGATTGTGGTTCCACGGCGGGAACCTGCACCAGTCCCGGCACTACTCGCTGTACCTGGCCCTGCAGCTGAAAGCGCGCTACGAAGGGATCCCGACGCCGGTGTACGGGCTGCAGGAGGTGCACCACCTGTCCTGACCCACCGGGGGCGTTCCGGTCGCGCGCGGGCCGTCGATCACGATGCCCAGCGCGTACCGGCCATCGTCGTCGACGGTGGCCCCCGGCGAGACAAGGGCAAAAGCCCGGCCCGGGGCGTCGGCGGGTGGGCCGACGCCCCGGGCCGGGCGCCCGTGGGTAGTGCCGGGGTGGGTCAGCCGACCGGGCCGCTGGCCGGGGTCACCGTCACGTCGTGCTGCTGGCCGGTCTGGCCGACGACGGTGACCGTGAGCTTGTCGCCCGGGTGATGGGTGTCCATCAGGTTGGTGAGCGTGGTCGCGGAGTCCACGGCCTTGCCGTCGAGGGCGGTGATCACGTCGCCGGCGGCGAGGCCGGCCGTGGCCGCCGGGCCGCCCGCCACGACGTCCTGGATCTGCGCGCCCTGGCCGCCGGTGCTCTGGCCGGTACCACCCTGGCCGAGGCCGCCCTGGCCGTTGCCGCTCTGGGCACCGGCGTCGCTGACCGACACGCCGAGGAACGCACTCTGTCCGATGTGGACGGTGTCGGAGGCGGTGCCCGCGACGATCTGGTGCGCGAGCGTGATCGCCTGGGCGATCGGGATCGCGAAGCCCTGGTGACCGGTGCTCTGCTGGCCCGAGCCCTGCTGGCCGTTGCCCTGGCCCAGGCTGCCGTCACCCTGGCCCAGTCCGCCCTGTCCCTGGCCGAGACCACCCTGGCCTTGGCCCAAGCCGCCCTGTCCCTGGCCGAGCCCGCCCTGTCCCTGGCCGAGGCCGCCTTGGCCCTGGCCGCCGTTGAACTGGTAGCCCGCCGAGGCGGCGGTGTCGACGCCGATCACCTGGCCGTTGGCGTTCACCAGGGCGCCGCCGGAGTCGCCGGACTGGATGTCGGCGTCCACCTGGATCAGGCCGGTGAGCTGCTCGGAGGAGCTGCTGGACTGGTCGGAGGCGGTGATGGACTGGTTCAGCGCCGTCACCTTGCCCGCCGCCGCGCTCGGGGTCCCGCCGGTGCCGCCGGCGTTGCCGATGCCGACCACCGCGTCGCCGACCTGAACCGAAGCCGAGTCACCGAGCGACTCGGTGGTCAGCCCGGAGGCGTTGGCGAGCTTGATCACCGCGATGTCGTGGCTGCGGTCGTAGCCGAGCACGGAGGCGGTGTAGGTCTTGCCGTTGCCGATGTCGGTCACCTTGATGCTGGTGGCGCCCTCGACGACGTGGTTGTTGGTGAGGATCTCGCCGTCCGCGGTCAGCACGATGCCGGTCCCCGCGGCGGCGGCGCCCTGGTAGCCCAGCTCGGTGTTGATGTCGACCAGGCCCGGGTTCACCTTGGCCGCGATCGCGGACGGGTTGATCGACGTGCTCGACGTCCCGCCGGGCGCGCTCTGCGAGCCGAAGTTCTGGTTGCCGCTCGCCGAGGACCCGCCCGGCGTCCAGACGAAGTGCCCGACGCCCAGCCCGAGCACCACGGCCAGCCCGATCGACCCCGCGGCGATCGCCGCGCTGCGCACCGGCCGCTTCGCCTTCTGCGGCCGGTGGTACGGCGTCTGCGGGAACTGCTGAGTGCCCGGGTACGCGCCGTACGCCGGGTATTGGCCGCCCGGGTACTGGTAGTGGGCACCGGTCTGCGGGCCGCCCGCGTATCCCGCCTGGCCCGCGTACCCGGCGGGATACTCGGCACCGGGCTGGTACGGGTATCCGGCCTGCGGTGCGGAACCCGGGTGACCCTCGTAGCCCTGCGGCGAGCCGCCCTGCCCCGGTGACGAGCCGTCGTGCGGTGCGCCGCCCGCAGCCTGAGCGCCCAGCCCCTGGCCGCCCGCACCTTGACCGCCCAGCCCTTGACCACCCTGGCCTTGGCCGCCCGGCGCTTGACCGCTCAGCCCTTGACCGCCCAGCCCTGGCGCCTGCCCGCCCGGCACTTCGCCCGCGCCCTGGGCCGACCATTCCTGGCCGGGCTGCCCGGCCTGGTCCCGGTGCTCCCGCGGTCCCCACTGCCCGCCGGTCGTGCCCGGCTCCTGCTCGCTCATGTCCCGCTCCAGCATCGTCATGTCCGGCTACCGCCAGGGACAAGGACACACCCTGTACCTGAGATTTTCCTTGCCGTGCTCCGTGCGGAACCTGTGTACTTCCCACCCGGCACCAGCCATCCCCGGGCATAACCACCAAATCGGGCAGTTTTCCACTGTCGCAAAAGGACAGAGCCGGTGGCCTTGCTACCGTCGGGGGATGAGCGAGCTGATCGAGGACGAGGCGGTCCGCGCCGCGCGGCTGCTCGACGCGCAGGCCAAGGCCGTCGAGCTGTTCGCGCAGGTGCAGGCGCGGGGCATCCTCGCGCCGGGGGTGCGCGAGACCGAGGCGAGCAACGCGGTCCGTGACCTCGCCGGGGACCTGTTCGGCGTGGAGCGCTACTGGCACAAGCGCATCGTGCGCGCGGGGGTCAACACGCTCAAGCCGTACCGCGAGAACCCGCCGGACCGGGTGATCGGCGAGGACGACATCGTGTTCGTCGACTTCGGCCCGATCTTCGAGGAGTTCGAGGCCGACTTCGGCCGGACGTTCGTGCTCGGCGAAGACCCGGTGAAGCACCGTCTGCGCGACAGCCTGCCGGTGGTGTTCGACGCGGGCCGCGAGTACTTCGAGACGCATCCGGACGTCACCGGCGCCGAGCTGTACGCGCACGTCACGAAGCTGGCCGAGGAAGCAGGCTGGACGTTCGGCGGCGCGCACTCCGGGCACCTGGTCGGCCAGTTCCCGCACGAGACGATCGACGGGGCGAAGATCGAGTCCTACATCGCGCCGGGCAGCGACCGGCCGATGCGCCGTCCCGACCGCAACGGGCAGGTGTCGCACTGGATCCTCGAAGTCCACCTCGTCGACGAGGAACGGCAGTTCGGCGGGTTCTTCGAAGAACTGCTCGACCTCGGCCACGAGCGGCCCTGAACCCCTGACCGAAGACGGCGGTGGCCCCGCTCCGAGCCGGAGCGGGGCCACCGTCGTCACGGATTCAGTACCGGAACTGCTGCAGCTGCCGCCCGTCGGACGAGGGCACCCAGCCGGTCCGGGTGGCGGGGTCGAACTGCGCCGAGCGCTCGGTGAACGAGTTGTACTCGCCGCCGAACGGGCTCGACACGAAGTTCAGCCCCGAAGCCGTCGACACCTGCTTGCCCGTGACCAGGTCCATCACCGCGAACTGGCTGGTCGCGTTGTTGTCCGTGAGCACCCCGCCCGGATGGCCGAACGGCGTGAGCACCGGCGGCGTGCGGAACGCCACCAGCCCGAGGTGGTGCACCGAGTCGACGGCCAGGAACCCGCCCTGCTGCTGGCGGACCGGGATCGTGCCCGCGGAAGCGAGCGTGTCGCCGGTGACCGCGTTCAGCGAGGAGGTGCCGACGATGTTGACGCTGACCGAGCGGTAAGTCAGCTGGTACAGCTTGTTCGCGCCCTCGTCGAGGGCCAGCCCGCCGGCGCAGATGTTGCCCGCGTCGGACGGCCGGACCGCGCCGGAGTCCAGGTCCAGGCTGGCCACCGCCATCGCCCCGCCGCCGAAGCAGATCGAGCTGGTGCTGGCCCGCGAGAGGTAAACCAGCCCGGTCGCCTGGTCCAGCTCGATCATCTTGAACCCGCCCGCGGGTGCGCCCGGCGGGTCGGCGGGCAGCGGTGTGCCGAGCTTGCCGTCGCCGAGGGTCAGCGGCAGCACGACATCGGCGCTGTCCGACGTGCGCTTGGCCAGGATCGCGGCACGGTGGCGGGTGGCATCGACCCGGCCGCCCTGCACCGTGTAACCGCCGGTGGCCGCGGTGCCGACCGGCTTCGCCGTGGCCGTGTCGTAGGTTTCCAGCGACGAGCCGGTGGCGGTGAAGTGCAGCAGCGCCAAGCGATCCCCGTCCGCGCCGAGCACCTGGTACCCGCTGTCCGGCGACGGGTCGCTGGTGACGACCCGGCCGTACGTGCCGGCGGTCGCGTTGTACTCCCGCACGGACTCCCCCGCGCCGGGCTCACGCAAGGCGGCGTACGACGTGCCCTGCGCGGCCGCGGCGAAACTCGTCACCGCGGTGTCGCCGGGCGCGTACCCGTCGTCAAGGGTGAGGAACGACGTCGGGGATGCCTGGCCAAGGACCCGGCCAGTGCGGTCGGTGGCGAACACGCGGACGTTGTAGGACAGCGAGCCACCGAGGCCGAGCTTCACCGCGTCGAGGTCCGCGACCCCGTTACGTGACGGAAGCTGTTGGTAGGCAACCGATCCCGCACTCTGGCCGCCCTGGTCCCGGCGGTCGCCGTTGGCGTTCGTGACGGTGTTGAGCGCGTTGAACAGCGTGGGCGCGGGTGCCGAGACCTCGACGGCGGCACCGGTCGCGCCCGGGACGCCGCGGACGTCGTAACCCAGCGAGAAACCCGGTGCGGAGCGGGTGATCTCCACGTTGTGGGCCATCGCGCTGCCACCGGCGGCGAGCGTCGGCGCGTCCGGCCGCCGGTCTCCGGTACCGCCGACGCGGACCGCGGTGAACTCGCCGTAGGTCGGGCTGCCCGCGTTGCCGGTCACCGAGCGCTGCACGATGCCGACGCCGTAGACCCCGGCGCCGCCTGCGAAAGCAGTGGCCGGGACCAGCACGTCACCCGCGGTCGCGGTGAGCGGCGCGACGAAGCCGGTGCCGAACAGCGGCGCGGTCACCGGGTTCCAGTGCCCGAGCGTGGAGACGACCAGCTGCGGGTTGGACAGGGTGCGCACCCCGGTGAGGTCGTAGTGCACCTTCACCGCCTGGCCCGGGGCCACGGTCGCCGGCGCCACCGGGGCCTGAGCTTCGGCGTACGCGCCGTCGGTGGGGCCGAAGGTCAGCGTCTGCTTCGCGGAGGCGACCACCCACGGCCCGAGGCGGACCTCGAACGTGACCGGCACGGAACGGTCCTCTGTGGACACCACGGGCAGGCCCGCGGCGGTGAGGATCTCCGTCGGCGTGAGCCGCACGGCGGGGACGTTCGCGGTGAACTCGTGCCCGCCGACCTTCAGCGCGTACGAAGCGTTCGGGGGCGCGCCCACCACATCGGCGCCGACTGTGACCGGGCCGAGCAGGCCTTCGCCGGTGCCGTTGGTCTGCAGGTCGATCCGGCCGCCGTCGGCGTTCTCGAGGAACTGGCCGCCCAGGCTGCCGATGGTGACCCGGTGGGCGACCGAGACCCGGGAGATCGCCGGGGCCGGCCGGGCGCCGAGCACCGACTGGACCGCGGCGGTGACGTCGATCTGCGGCCCGACCGTCACCGGCCGGTCGGCCTGCGGCGGGCTCGCCACCGGCCGCGCCGTGTGCTCCAGCACCGAGCGGACGGCGGCCGGGTCCATCGGCCGTCCGGTGGTCTTGGCCGCCTGCAGCACCACGGCCGCCGCGGCCGCGGTCATCGGCGCGGACGCCGACGTGCCGCCGTTGAGTACCGGCGTCACGTCCTGGGCCGAGCCGCGGAAGGTGTGCTCGTAGACGAGGATTCCGTCGCTGGGCGCGGAAACGTTCACGCGGGTGCCGAAGCCGGAGGAGAAGTTGCCGCCGCCGTCGGTGCGCGTGGTGGCGAAGGTCGGGTTGTGCGCGGCCGCGCCGCCGGCCCGCTGCGGCACCGCGAGCGTGTCGTCCAGCGTGGTGCCGCCGACGGCGATGGCGCCGCTGTCGGTGAGCTGGCTGGGCGTGGTGGAGGACGCGTCGTCGTTGATGTCGGTGGTGGCGCGGGCGTCCCGGGTGACGTCGGTGGGTGTGCTGCCGCCGTCCGGGCCGACCGCGGCCGGGGTGTAGAGCCGGGTGCCGTCGTTCGAGGAGACGGTGACGACGATGTGGTACTGCCGCACGATCGTCGCGATCACGGCTTGGGTCACCGGGTCGTCTTCGAGATAGCGGCCGGGGAAGCCCGCGGTATCGGTGCCGAAGCCGAGGCTCGCGGTGATCACGTCCGGGCGAGGGGTCTGGCGCGCGGCGGCCATCAGCGCGACGGCGATCTGGTCGGTGGTCGGCTGCTGCGGGACGACCAGCCGGTACTGCGCGCCGGGCGCGATGCCGAGCAGGTCGGTCAGGCCGGACCCGGTGGCGCCGGCGCGCTGCTGGTCGTGCGGCAGCGGGGCCATCACGCCGAAGTCCAGCAGCACCTCGCCGAGCGCGGGGTCCTGCTGCTCGGCCGAACCGAGCGGGTCGAGCCGGCCGGACGGGCTCGCGGTGTAGGTCGGGATCAGCGGCATCGACGGCAGGTCGAGGTAGCGCTGGCCGTTCTGGACCACGGTGGTCGGGCCGTACGTGCTGACGTAACCGTCGCCCGCGTCGGCCATGGACTGGTCGGTGAGGTCGCCGATGGAGACGTTGGTGATGATCTCGCCGGCGCCGGGCAGCTTGCCCGGCAGCAGGCTGTACGCGCCGAGCGCGTTGGTGCCGCCGGCGTTGAGGTAGCTCTGCGCCGACGAGGTCACACCGTAGTTCGAGGGCACCGGCGCGGGCGGGTTCTGGTGCGCCTGCGGCAGTTTCGCGGCTTTCACCTCGGGCTGCGGCACGGGCACCGGGCCGGTGGACATCGCGGAGACGCGCCGGTTCGGCTTGGCGCTGACCACGCCGGGGGTGGCCGCGAGTGTCTTCGCCGCGGCCGCCGGGTCCTGGCCACCGAGGTGGACGAGCACGGTCTTCGCGAGCGTGGGCACGTCGGTGGCGTCGGGGAACACCGGCTCGACGGAGGTGGCGCCGACCTTGCCGAAGGCCGCGTTCACGCCGTCATCGGACGTCTTCGCGGCGCGGCGGCCGGCCGCCAGCGGGGCGCCGGTGACGGTGGTGGTGCCGGCGAGCTGCACCAGCACGTCGCCGGGCTGGGCGGGTGCGGTGGTCTGGGCGAAGGCGGCGCGCACGGCGTCGTCGGACAGCTCGAAGCCGCCGAGGGCCGAAGTGCCTTGCGGCAGCGCGAGAACGGTCTTGGCGAGTGGTTTGCCGTGGGCGTCGGCGCGGGTCGCGGTGCCGTCGGCGTCGAGGGTGATCGCGCCGCCGTCCGGCATCGCGATGTGTCTGGACGGCGGGGCCTGCGGTTCCGGCGGCGGGGCGGCGGTCGCCGGCGCGGCGGTGACCGCGGCGATGGTGACCACCGCGGTGACGACGGCGAGCAAGCCGCGAAGCGGGTTCGTCTGCACGACGCTCCCTTTCTCGGGTTCGGGGACTCGGGAGATTCGGGGGGCCAGGCGGGACACCAGCGTCCGCCCAGTGATCGGATCAATTTCCCAGTCCGCCCGCGGCTGGCGCAAGATAGCCACCATGACCAATAGTCGCCAGGTGGCGGGTTCCCGCCAGCAATTGCGGGATCTGGACGCGCTCGGCATCCCGGCCGCAGACGCGCGGGTGTACACCGCCTTGCTGGGCCATCCGCGCACACGGGCCGTGGACCTGGCGGAACAATGCGGACTTTCCGCCCAGCAGGTGGCGCGGGCGCTGTCGCGGCTGGCCACCGGCGGCCTGGCGAGCCGGGTGCCCGGACGGCCCGCGCGGTACCTCGCCGCGCCGCCGGACATCGCGCTGGGCGGGCTCGCGGCCGAGCGGGCCGCCGAACTGCGCGGCGCGCGGGCCGCGATCGAGGATCTGATGGAGGTCCACCGCGAGGCCAGCCGGTTCACCCACCCGGCCGAGCTGGTCGAGGTGGTCACCGGCGCCGAGAACATCGACAGCCGGGTCCGCCGGCTCCAGGACAGTGCCCGTACCCAGATCCGCGGCTTCGACCGCCCGCCCTATGTCAGCCCGCCCGGCGGGAACCTCGGCCACGAGCACCGCCGGCTGACCGACGGCGTCGCGTACCGCGTGATCTACGACCGCGAGGCGATCGCGCTGCCCGGCCGGCTGCACGGCGACATCCTGGTCAGCGGCACCCACGGCGAACGCTCGCGGGTGCGCCCTCGGCTGCCGATCAAGATGGTGCTGGCCGACGAGCAGACGGCCGTGATCCCGATCAGCTCCTCCCCGCACGTGGTGGACGCGGCGTACATCATCCACGCCTCCGCCCTGCTCGACGCGCTGGTGACGCTGTTCGAGGCGGAATGGGACCGCGCGGTGCCGCTGAACGAGGCGCTCAGCCCCGCCGCCTCCGGCCGTGACCCGGAGACGAACAAGCTGCTGGCGTTGCTCGCGGCCGGCCAGACCGACGCCGGCATCGGCCGCGCGCTGGGCTGGAGCCCGCGCACCAC
>DASXYS010000183.1:0-7777 GCA_036502365.1 Amycolatopsis sp. | reverse complement strand
AGTTCGTCCGGGTCGCCCCAGACGTCCAGGTGCATGCGGTTCTTGACGGTCTTCGCCTCGGACACCGGGCAGACCCAGAACAGCGGCGCCGAGCCCGTCGGGTCGACGATCGGCACCGGCCAGTCCGGTGGCCGCTCGTCGCCGGTCAGCGAGTCGCGGCGCACGTAGCCGAACGCCGTGCACCACCAGTCGGCGAGTGCCTGGTGGTCGCGTGCGTCGATCACCATGTCCTTGAACTTCGCGGTCATCGGTCCCTCCCCCATCTTCTCGACCAGATCATCGTGACACGTACCACCGACATTTTCGGCACCACGCGGAGGCCACACCGGCCTGACAGGATGGGCGGGTGGCCCACGAATCCGAACAGGTCTGGAGCGCCACCGTCGATCATCTGCGCACGATGATCGACACCGGTGAGCTCGCGCCCGGCTCCCGCCTGCCCGCCGAACGCGCCCTGTGCGAGCAGCTCGGCATCAGCCGCGGCTCGTTGCGGCAGGCGTTGCGGGTGCTGGATTCCATCGGCTACGTGCAGATCCGCGCGGGCTCGGGCACCTACGTCCGCGAGCAGAAGAGCGCCGACGGGCCGTTGAGCAGCTGGTTTTCCGAGCACGAGCAGCTGGTGGAGAAGCTGTTCGACCTGCGCGCGACCGTCGAGCCGACGCTGGCCGAGCGGCTCGCGCTGCACCATTCACCGCGGATTGTGCAGCGGCTGGCCGACAATGTGGCCGAGATGGAGGCCGCCGCCGCGGCCGGCGACATGCTCCGGGTGATCGCCACCGACGCCGAGTTCCACCGGGTGATCGCCGGCAACGCGGGCAACGACGACGTCGCCGACCTGCTGCGTTCCGTGCTCGCGCTGGTCGGCGAGGAGCGCCGCGCGGCGCTGCGGCTGCCCGGCCAGATCCGCAAGGCCGTCGACGAGCACCGGGCGATCCTGGAGGCCGTCCGCCGCTCCGACGGGGCCGCGGCGCGCGAAATCACGCTGAAGCACCTGCTCGACGCGAAAACCTACGCGCACGATTACGCAGCCGCTCCTGACCGGAGTTCAGTTTTCAGAAGTTTGTGAAGACTGTGACCCCCGGGGGAACCGTGGCACCTGAACCCGGCGCGCGAAGGCGACACTGCACTGGGGCGACGACCCGCGCGAGCTGGAGCAGTACGGCGTCCGCCTGGTGTCCTCTTTGGACGCTACCGAATGGGCTTCCGGCGAGGCCGTCGCGCGGCTACCTGTGGCGTCGAGGCTGGCCCGGCCTGATCCCGGCCGTGCGGCGGATGGGCCGCATCGCGCGCTGGGAGTTCTACCGCGATTCGAGCACCCGCGCCACGAACCGGTGCACCTTGTCCTCCAGCCGCGCGATGCGCTCCGCCAACGAGAGCGACTCGTGCGGCTGCGGGATGTCGGGCCGGATCTCCCCGCGCAGGTAACGGCTGCAGGCGAGGTTCGAGCAGGCGTACGTGCCGAGCGTGTTGCCCTCACGGCCGAGCTTGCCCGCGCGGCGGCCGGAGAAGAGCGTGATGTCGGAGACGGAGTGGGTGGTGGAGCAGAAGGCGCACATGTTGCTGCGCACCCGCGACCGCGCGGGCGGCGCGGCGCGGCGCGCAGGGCCAGTCCGACGACCTCGCCTTCATACGGCAGCACCAGGTAGGCGCGCGCCGGCGCCTTCGGGTCGCGCCAGCCGAGGAAGTCGCGGTCGGCCCAGGGCACGTCACCGGGGACCGCCACGGACTTGGCTTCGCCGCGGGAGCAGTTGACGAATGAGGCACGGATCTCGTCCGGGTCGAGCGGCTGCATGCCGCCACCGTAACCAGCAGTGACCCAGGCCGACCACGCCTTTTCTCGCCCCCGCGGCGGCAAGCCCATACGATCGGCGGCGTGCGCAGGAAGACGGCGGGTCGGTTCCGGCTGGTTCTGCGCACCAGCCTGGGCTTCGCCGCGCTGGGCCTCGGGTCCAGCATCGCCGGGTCCGCCGTGGTCGCATTGCTGCTGGCCCTCCAGGGCCTGCCGGGCGACGCCGGGGACCGTGCCTGGATCTTCGGGCTGACCGCGGCCGGGATCGTCGCCGTGAGCCTCGTCGCCGGCACCGTCTGGACCGCCTACCTGCAACGTCGCACGGTCGTCTGGTTCACGATCGGCCGGCCGCCGACGGAGGCCGAGGCCCAGCGGGCGCTGCGGCTGCCCGTGGACATGGCCGTGGTCAGCGGCACGCTGTGGCTGATCGGGACGCTCATCCTCGGCGGGCTGGCCGGCTGGCTCGGCTCGTTCGCGGACGCGTCCGGCATGGCGCTGACGATCGGGCTCGGCGGGCTGACCACCGTCGGCCTCACCTACCTCGCCGCGGAGTGGGTGGCGCGGCCGGTGATGACCATGGCGCTCGACGTCACGCCGCCGCAGGGCTCGCTGCCGGTGACCGTGCTGACCAGGCTGGTCGTCACCTGGGCGCTGGCCGGCGGCGTCCCGCTGGTCGGCGTGCTGCTGGTCGCGACGCCGCCCGATCTCGGCCACACGAACCCGACGGCGAGCCTGATCACGCTGTCCGTGATCGGCCTGGCCACCGGCGCGATCGGCACCGCGCTGCTGGCCCGCGCCGTCGCGGCGCCGCTGCACCGGCTGCGCGTCGCGCTGGACCGGATCGCGCGCGGCTCCACCGACGTCACGGTGGACGTCGACGACTCCAGCGAGATCGGCATGCTGCAGACGTCGGTGAACGAGCTGGCGGCCGGCCTGCGCGAGCAGGAGCGGATGCGGGACCTGTTCGGCAGGCACGTGGGCACGGACGTGGCCCGGCACGCGCTGGAGTACGGCGCTTCGCTGTCCGGAGACGTGCGTGAGGTGACGGCCCTGTTCGTCGACGTCGTCGATTCCACCGCGCTGGCCCAGCGCACGCCGCCGCAGGAGCTGGTGGCCAAGTTGAACCGGTTCTTCGCCAGCGTGGTGTCCGCTGTGGACGCTCGCGGCGGGCTGGTCAACAAGTTCCAGGGCGACGCCGCGCTGTGCGTCTTCGGCGCGCCGACGCGGCTGTCCGACGGGCCCACCATGGCGCTCGCCGCGGCGCGCGCGATCCGCGACGCCGTGCTCTCGGACGGCGAGCTGGACCTGGGCATCGGCGTCGCGTCCGGGCCGGTGTTCGCGGGTCAGCTGGGCACCTCGAGCCGGCTGGAGTACACCGTGATCGGCGACGCCGTGAACGAGGCCGCGCGGCTGACCGAGCACGCGAAGTCCGCGCCCTCACGCATTCTCGCGAGCGAGGCGACGATCAAGGCGGCCCTCGGCGGGGAGCGGGAGCACTGGTCCGCTCACGGCGAGCTGCTGCTGCGCGGCCGCGAGCAGGCCACCGTCACGTGGACCGACCAGCCCAGGACTCGTGAGTGGCTATGACGGTTCTAACCGGCATGAACACTCACGAGCCCGCTAGAGGACGTCGGGCCAGGTCAGCAGGGTCGAACCCCAGGTGAGGCCGGCGCCGAACGCGGTCAGGACCACCCGGTGGCCGGGCACGATCGTGGCGTCGGCGGCAGCGTCCGCGAGGGCCAGCGGGATCGACGCAGCGCTGGTGTTGCCGACCCGGTCGATGTTGGCGACGACCGCGTCGGCGGGCAGGCCGAGGTGCTTGGCCGCGGCCTGCAGGATGCGGATGTTGGCCTGGTGCCCGACGAACCGGTCGACGTCGCCGACCATCCAGCCGGCCTGGTCCAGCACCGCTCGGGAGGACTCGGCCATGCGTGCGCAGGCGTGGCGGAAGACGGCCGTGCCCTGCATCCGGAGGTAGTGGTCACGCGGGTCGTCGGAGAACCGGTGGCGCGAGCCGCCGGCCTCGACCCACAGCAGGTCGGCCAGCTCGCCCTCGCTGTGCAGGTCGAACGGGCCGAGCGCGCCGGGCTCGTCGGCGTCTCCGCCGCGCAGCACGACCGCCCCGGCGCCGTCGCCGAAGATCGGCACGGTGGTGCGGTCCTCGGGGTCGAGCAGCGAGGTGAAGACGTCGGCGCCGATCACGAGCACCCGCTTCGCGATGCCGCCCGCGATCAGGCCCTGCGCCGTGGCCAGGGCGTAGATGAAGCCGCTGCACACGGCGTTCACGTCGAACGCCGCGGCGGTCCCGAGCCCGAGCCGCGCGGCGACCTGGGGCGCGCTCGCGGGGCAGAGCTGGTCGGCGGTCGAGGTCGCGAGTACCACGGCGTCGGCCCCCGCGCCGGCCCCGGCCAGCGCCTGGCGGCCGGCGGCGACGGCGAGATCCACAGTGGACTCGCCCGGCGCGGCGATCCGGCGCTCGCGAATGCCGGTGCGGCTGCGGATCCACTCGTCGGAGGTGTCCAGCCGGCCGGCCAGCTCGTGGTTGTCCACCACCCGATCGGGCAAGGCACCGCCCAGTCCCGTCAGCACGGCGGCACGACCGGGCGGAAACCCTTGCACACTCACGGCGGAACCCCTCCCAGCCGACGGTTGGCGGTTGCCGCCGGCTGCGTCCACTTGTATGGGCTACCCCTGGGTAGACCGGTCAGTTGTGTTCCAGGTCACTGGAAAACCTCTTCCAGGTTCGCTCATTAGGAGGTATTGGCCACACTCACCCCAGGCCGGCGGGTGAGCGTCGGTAAACACGAGGCGTCTTGTCGGTGCCCCCGGTTAGCCTGGGGCGTGCTCACTCCCGACCTCGACCGGCTGGACCTCGCCATCCTCGCCTGCCTGCAGGCCGACTCGCGCACGATCGCCGAGGTCATCGGCGCGAAGGTCGGCCTCTCCGCCGCTGCCGTGCAGCGCCGCATCAAGCGGCTGCGCGAGTCGGGGGTGATCGAGAAGGAGGTCGCCGTGCTGTCCCCGCGGGCGCTCGGCCTGTCCATGACGTTTGTGGTCATGGTCGAGATGGAGCGCGAGA
Organism: Amycolatopsis sp.; assembly: GCA_036502365.1. GTDB lineage: Bacteria > Actinomycetota > Actinomycetes > Mycobacteriales > Pseudonocardiaceae > Amycolatopsis. The sequence continues at coordinate 2,909 of DASXYS010000183.1, read as the reverse complement.
CCCTGAGCGTGCTCGACGTCTTCCGCCGCCAGGTGCAGGCCGACGACTACGTGCAGCAGTGCTACTACGTCACCGGCCAGGCCGACTTCGTGCTCGTGGTCACCTGCCCCGACATGACCGCCTTCGAGGCCTTCACCCGCCGGATGTTCTTCGACAACCCGAACGTCCGGCACTTCACCACGAGCGTGGCCATGGACCGGGTGAAGGTCGGGCTGACCCTGCCGCTGGCGTGACCGGCCGCACTCGCCACTGACACCGCCGATCCACTTCGGACGGTCCACCCGGGACAGGTTTTCGCCAACCGGCCGCGAACCGCGTCGGCGGACCACCCGGCGTCCTCGAGCGCCGAAATACGGCCGCCTGCGCAAAAGTCTCTCCGCCGCTGCCCTTCCGGACCAAAGAACGTGACCCAAGGTTGTCGGCTGAACGCAAGGGGTATGTGTCCCGTGTTACGCCTAGGGGAGCGGATGCAGCCGATCGCGTGAACGTCGAGGTTCTGGCGTCACGAGGAACCCGGTTGATCATCTCCTTGCCGACAGTTCGCAAGACGCGAACCACCGGAGGAACACACCAGGAGCAGCCGTGCACACCGACGCCGTACACCAGACCCAGTTCGTGTTGCTGAACGAGAGCACCACGCCGGTGCTGTCCCGCCTGTCCTACCACGCTGCCGAGCCCTTCGCGGTCACCGTGGCCTTCCGGACCGAGCGCGGCCGGTGGATCGAGTGGACGTTCGCACGTGACCTCCTCGTGACCGGGCTCGACGACCCCTCCGGCCTCGGTGACGTCCGCGTCCGCCCGGACCTGTCCGAGGACGAGGCGATGCTGACTCTCGAAATCGAGTCGCCCGACGGGTACGCGTCGTTCGAACTCGAGCGCGAGGACATCCAGACGTTCCTCGACTCCTCCTACGAACTCGTCCCGCTCGGCGAAGAGAGCGAAAGCTTCGACGTCGACGCGCTGATCGAAGAGATCAGCAACGTGTGAGACCTGCCGATCCCGCGGCACAGTGGGAGAAGGGCGGTTTGAGTGCTCTGGAGGCACTCAAACCGCCCTTCTCTGTTTCACCGAACAGGTCAGCCGCGGACCAGCGTGGTGCCGGTCGCGGACAGCGCGGTGGTCACCGGGAAGAAGTAGGTGTTCACGGTGTCACCGCCGGAAAGCAGGCCCTGCGCCTGGTTGCCGCTGATGAACGAGCCGCCGGAGTCGCCGGAGTCGGAGTGGGCGTTGGTCAGGGTCATGCCCGTGACGGTGCCTTCGGCGTAGCGCACGGTCTGGTTCTTCGCGCGGATGGTGCCGCAGGTCCAGCCGGTGGTGGAGCCGGACTTGCAGACCGACGCGCCCACGGCGGCGGCCGTCGAGCCGGACACGCGGGTGCCGTTGTTGATCTGGCCGACCGGCGTCCAGTTGCTGTTCACCCGTGCGAACGCGTAGTCGCTGCCCGGGAACCGGTAGCTGGAGAACGAGCCCATGGACACGCGGTTGTACCCGCTCAGCGCGCCGCCGCCGGTGAGCGCGGCGCAGTGGCCGGCGGTCAGGAAGCCGCCGCTCACGGAGAAGCCGATGGAGCAGCGAGCCGAGCTGCCGATGTAGTAGGCGTCACCGCCGAGCACGTTGTAGTGCAGCTTCGGCGCCTGCGCGGTCTCGACGAACTGCACCGAAGCAGCGTCCACACCGGACGAGTTCACAAAGGACTCAGCTGCCGCCTTCTGTCCGTTGAGGACAGTCACCGTGACGCGGTTGCTCGCCGGGTCGACACCCCAGCTCGTGACCGCCTTCGCCGCCGTCTTCTCGCCGGCGTTCAGCTTGGTGATGGCGGAGTCGAGCTGGCGGGCGCTGTAGCGGACCACCTGGGCCTCCGCGCCGGCCGCGCGGACCCGCTCCACCAATGCCGGGCTGGTGACGCCCACCCGGGCCTTGCCCGTCGCGGCGTCGTAGCTCAGCCCGCCGAAGCTGTCGCCGAGCGAAGCTTCAAGCGACTGGCCGACCTTCGTCGCGACGTCCTCGCTCGCCAGCCGCGCGAGCGCCTGGTCGTGGGTCAGCCCCAGGTCGCGCTGCATCGCCGGCACCATGTCGGGGTTCAACAACGTGGTGGCGCCCGCCGCCGGGGTGGTGACCCCGGCCAGCGTGCCCGCCGTCGCGGCGGCGGCTGCGGCGATACCGAGGAATCTGATGATCTTCATGGGTCTCCTCGTGATTACGCGCGGCACCGGATCGGCCACGCGGCGCTCCCCCCGAGGTGAGAGCCTGCTTCGCGCCCCAAGCCGCTGCAATAGGGGTGCAGTGCGGATAGGTATACGCATTCCCGCTGGGCCAATCCCCTGCTCCGGACGTCCCAGCGGGCGCCGGGGACCGTCCTTAAGTAGGGATTCCGGCAACTACTTTCGGTAGCCGCGGCGAAGCCGGGAAAGTGGTAACCGCCCCGGAACCGGGCGAACGGACGAAGTTTCGCACTCATGGTTATTTCCGGCCGGACATTCGCCCGCCAACCGGTGACCGAATGTAGGCAGATGTGTGAGCGGTGTGCGCGCCCGCAGCTCGACGGCCGGTTTACGGACCCGGGCCCGCTGCTTACGCTCCCGACGAACTCCCGACGAAACGGACACCGGCCGAGGAGGTCGTGATGTGGCAAGCCGTATCCCGCCCCACGTCGGTCTCGGTGCGCACCGGACCCACCGCCTTCGCAGGCCGGGAACAGGAACTCGCCGCCGTGGTCGAGGTGCTCGGCCACCGGCCCGCAGTGGTGCTGATCGAGGGCGAGCCGGGCATGGGCCGCAGCCGGCTGCTGGCCGAACTCGCGCAACGACCCGAATTCGCGGACGGCCGCGTGCTGACCGGCCGGTGCCAGCAGCTGCGCGAGCCCTTCCCGTACGGGCCGGTGCTGGAAGCCCTCCGCTCGGTGGGCGGAC